>DASXMK010000197.1:0-2820 GCA_036495705.1 Caulobacteraceae bacterium
CATTATCTGCAAAGCCGGATGTTGGAACAGTTCCGACATCCGGCTTTGCAGATAATGGGCGATGGCCTCGCGCCCCTGGCCCCACAGCCAATGGGCGACGCGATAGGTCTGCAGGGCCTGAAAGCCCTTGAAGAACAGGAACGGTTGGACATAGCCCTTGCACGCCGGGTCGCGTTCGAAGACCGCCTGCAAGTCGGACTCGGCTCGGTCGATGATCGAGCAATCGGCCGCGTAAGCCTCCTCGGCCAGTTCGCGCAGGCTCATGGCCCGCAGTTCCTGGTCGCTGAGCTTGCGCGCCAGCTGATAGCTGAGCGCCGCTCCAAGGCTGGCGTGGCGCAGGACCACGGCATTGAGCAGGGACGCCAGCGTCGGCTCTTCCTCGGCGGCGTGGGCGGCTTCGTTGCGCAGGGCGGCCCATACCGGCGGGGCCGCGCCCCGTTCGACGACTTCAAGACGATTGGCCATCTCGCGCTCCCTTAGCTCGCCGACCATGCGGGCATATGGCGCCGCCGCCAGCCGCGCGCCAGAGGGGCGCGGTGGAATTGGCCGGCCGCGGCGTTGCGGCCAGGCTCGCCGCGCTCTACCTGCAACCGATGAGCCACCCCCTCCCCGCGCCGGCCTTCGGCGATCCGCTGCCGATCGCGGCTTCGCCGGAAACCGCGGCGTTCCTGGCTCGGCGCCGCTCCGCCTCCGCCCTCACCTTGGGGCCGCCGGGCCCCGACGAGGGCGAATTGGCGCGCTTGTTGACCCTGGCGGCCAGGGTTCCCGACCACGGCAAGCTCTCGCCATGGCGGTTCGTGGTGCTCAGGGGCGAGGCCAAGGCCGCGTTCGTGCGCGGACTGGAGGCCATCGCCGAGCGCCGCGCCGATGGTCCCAAGCTCCTGGCCAAGCTTGGCAAGATTCGTAACCCGCCGTTGACCGTCGCCGTCGTCTCCCGCTTCACCGAAGGCGAGATCCCGGAATGGGAGCAGCGGCTGTCGGCCGGGGCGGTGTGCGCCATGCTGATCACCGCCGCCCAGGCCCTGGGCTGGGGGGCGAACTGGATCACCGACTGGTACGCCTATGACGCCGACGCCGGCGCCCTGCTGGGCCTGGGCGAAGGCGAGCGGGTGGCCGGTTTTGTGCACCTGGGAACGGCAGCCGAGCCGCCGCTCGAGCGCGTGCGGCCGGACGTAGCGGCGATCACGACCCGGTGGTCGCCACCGTAATCGCCGTAAACAACGGCGGATCCGTAAAAACACCGTAGATACGGTGGCGGCGGCGGCGATGTTGCGAGCGGTCGCATGTTATTGCATTTTGCAATTTATCGACCGGCAAGTCAAGGGAAATTACCGCCCGCGATAGGGGGCCACGCCCGGGTCGGGCAGCCATAGCCCCTCGGGCGGCGATCCGCTCTGCCAGAACACATCGATGGGAATGCCGCCGCGCGGATACCAATACCCGCCGATGCGCAGCCACAGCGGTTTGGCTGCTTCGACCATGCGCTTGCCGATGGTCAGGGTGCAGTCCTCGTGGAAGGCGCCGTGGTTGCGAAAACTGGCCAGGAACAACTTCAGCGACTTGGATTCGATCAGCCAGGCGTCCGGCGCATAGTCGATGACCAGATGGGCGAAGTCCGGCTGCCCGGTCACCGGGCACAGGGAGGTGAACTCCGGGGCCGTGAAGCGGGTGAGATACAGGGCGCCGGCGTGCGGATTGGCCACCGTCTCCAGCACCGCCGCCTCTGGACTGGCCGGGATGCGGCTCGCGTGGCCGAGCTGGGTCAGACGGGGTTCGTCCATGGCCGGCGCCTTTAGCCCCCCTTGACCGACATCTCCAGCCCGCCGGCGAACGGCAAGGTCATGGTGCTGAAGCCATGCGCGGCCAGCCAGGCGAAATAGGGCTCGTAGTCATTGCGCACCTGGGCGGTGTTGTCGGCGACCACCACGGCGCCGGCCTTCAGGTGCGGTCCGACTCGCTCGATGGCCGGCATGACCATAGGGATCCAGATGTCCATGAGCACGAAGTCGATCGGGCCTTGGAGGTCGTTCAAGGTCACGCGCAGATCGCCTTCGCGCAGGTCGATGAGCGACGCCAGGCCGGCTTGCGCGTACAGCGCGCGCGCCGCCGCGGCCTTGCCCGGCTCGTACTCCGTGCCGATGACCACGCCCTCGCCGCCCCGCTCGGCGAGGTTGGCCTTGAGCGCCGAGGCCAGATAGACCGTGGAGACGCCATAAGAGGTGCCGATCTCGACAATGCGCCGCGCCCCGGTGGCGCGGATCAGCTGATGGCAGAACTCGGCCTTGTCCTTTTCGAGCGCCACCATCTTGTCGGCCAGGAAAGCCTTGATCTTCGGCTCGCGTTCGGCCTCCGGCGGGCCGCCGTCCTTGAACAATTCATCGAACCACGCCCGCGTCGGCCCCTCTTGCGCCGCGCTGGCGCCATGCAGCGCCTCCAGGCGCCGCTCGAGGTCGGTATCGCCCAACACGCCCATGGTCGATCCTTCGCTTGCGGCCGGCTTCAGGCTATTGGCCACAATCGGCATCGGGAGGAAACCATGGCCGGAGGAGATTTCGCAGGTTGGACGGTGCTGGTCACCGGCGCGTCCACCGGCCTGGGGCGGGCGGTGGCGGTGGAATGCGCCAGCCGCGGGGCCGCCAACGTCATCATCAATTACGCCTCCAGCGCCGAGGCGGCGGCGGAAACCAAGAGCCTGGTCGAAGCCGAGGGGGCCAACGGGGTGCTGGCTCAGGGCGACGTGGCCAAGGATGAGGACTGCATCCGCATCGCCAGCGCGGCCGCGCCGTTCGGCCGCATCGACGCCCTGTTCAACAACGCCGG
>DASXMK010000198.1:0-1754 GCA_036495705.1 Caulobacteraceae bacterium
GGGCTTCCACAGGCGCCCACGAAGCGGTGGAGCGGCGAGATGGCGACGCCGCGCGTTTCGGTGGCAAAGGCGTGCTCGGGGCCGTGGGCGCGGTCAACGGTGATATTTTCGACGCGCTCGTCGGCGCCGAGGCCGAGGGCCAGCGCCGCATCGACAGCCTACTGATCCAGCTCGACGGAACGGCCAACAAGAGCCGCCTGGGGGCCAATGCCATCCTAGGCGTAAGCTTGGCCGTGGCCAAGGCGGCGGCGGCTTCGTCCGGCCTGCCGCTGTACAAATATGTCGGCGGGGTTGGCGCCCGCGTCCTGCCGACACCAATGATGAACATCATCAACGGCGGGGCCCATGCCGACAATCCCATCGACATCCAGGAATTCATGGTCCTGCCGACCGGGGCCGAGAGCTTTTCCGAGGCTGTGCGCATGGGCGCGGAAATTTTCCACGCCTTGAAAAAGGCCCTGGCCGAAGCCGGCCACAATACCAATGTGGGCGATGAGGGTGGCTTCGCCCCGAACCTCGCCAGCGCCGATGCGGCCCTCGCCTTCATCATCTCGGCGGGAGAACGCGCCGGCTACCGGCCGGCTGAGGACTTTCATCTCGGGGTCGACGTCGCCGCCAGCGAATTCTTCCGCGACGGGCGCTACCATCTCACCGGCGAAGGCAAGGTCTTGGACGCCGCCGGCCTGACCGACTACCTGGCCGACTTGGCCGACCGCTTCCCGATCGCCTCGATCGAGGACGGCTGCGCGGAGGACGATCTGGACGGTTGGGCCCATCAGACCAAGGTGCTGGGCGGGAAAGTCCAGCTCGTCGGCGACGACGTATTCGTCACCCATCCCGATCGGCTGCGCCTCGGTCTCGAACGCAAGCTGGCCAACGCCATACTCATCAAGGTCAATCAGATCGGCACCTTGTCCGAGACGCTCGAGACAATGGAAATGGCCAGGAGCGCCGCCTACGGTCAGGTCGTGAGCCATCGTTCCGGCGAGACTGAAGACACCACCATCGCCGACCTCGCCGTCGCCACCAACTGCGGACAGATCAAAACCGGATCGCTGGCCCGAACCGATCGCCTGGCCAAGTACAACCAGCTCCTGCGCATCGAAGAGCAGCTCGGCGACCAGGCCGTCTACGCCGGCCGCCGCGCTCTGGCCAACCTGCGCTAGGCGCGGCCCGGCATTAGCCTTGCATTAAAGGGGCGGGGCGATATTCCGGAGATCACTGTCGGGGCACTGAGTCGCCTTATGCTCTTCCGTCTGCAAACCTATTTGCCCACCGCGGTCCTGGCATTCCTGATCTTCTACTTCGCCTTTCACGCTTTGACGGGCGATCGCGGTCTGCTCCTGACTCGGCAAAGGCGCGAGATGCTTGCGGCCAAACAGGCGGAGCTGGCGCAGCTGCAGGTCGAGCGCCGCGAACTTGAAATCCGCGCCCGGCTCCTGCGCGACCAAAGCTTGTCGGCCGACCTCTTGGAAGAACGCGCCCATGTCCTGCTAGGCTTTGTCGATCCTAAGGACTATGTGGTCCGCGTCATTCCGGGCCGGGGCTGAAGCCGCCTTTCAGGCGTTCCCTCGACTGGGACTGGATTGGAGCACCGCATGGCGCGCGCCGCAGCCAAGGCTGGCGCCCGGAAGGGCGCTTCGAACGACGACCTGCTGGCCTTCTACCGCGATATGCTGCTCATCCGGCGCTTCGAAGAGCGCGCGGGGCAACTCTACGGCATGGGCCTGATCGGGGGCTTCTGCCACTTATAC
>DASXMK010000199.1:0-2307 GCA_036495705.1 Caulobacteraceae bacterium
CGCGGCCTCAGGCTCCCGTCCGCCATGCGGTAGTGGAGAGTTATCGTCTCGCTGGTTACCGGCCGAAGGGCGGTCGCGTAGCGGTAGAAGAGCTTGCCGTCCTTTTTGACGATAGTCTCAGCGAACTGATCGACCGCATCGACGCCGCTGGAGGTGTGCATCCAGCCGACGTGGGGATTGAACCCTTGATAGATGAAGAACTGGCCCCAGGTCGCCGCGCCATAGGCGTTGAGGCCGGTTTCGCTCGTCATCTGCAGTTCGGAGCGGAAATAGAACGAGGTGTGCGGGTTGATGAGCAGCAGGGCGTGGCCGTCCCGGGTGTCGGCGGGGGCGATGGCGATGCCGTTCGAGCCTCCGGGCTCGAGCCTCCTGGCCCCGGCACGGGCGGCGCCGCCGTAGAACCTGGCCAGCTCGGGCAGGGAGACGCGTTCGATGTCGCCGCCGATGCTGCCCTCGGAGAAGCTCAGCGCCATCCACGGTTCGAAGCGGCGGAGGACCTTCGGGTGAACCTTAGGGTGGGTCGCCAAATAGTAATTGAGGCCATCGGCCCAGGCGTCCATCAGCGCCTTCAGCAACGCCGGGCTGGCGGCGTACTGGGCCTTGAGCGCAGTCGGGTCGATGAACAGTCTCTGGCGCAGATCGGCCCAGATCGCGCCCTCGCCCTGCGCCTCCGCCGAACGCCCAAGCGCGGTCAGATAGTTGGCCTCGATCCGGCCGAAGTCATCCTCGGCCTGGGCGTAGACGGCCCCGAACACCGCCAGGGCGTCGGTGGGCGCGGTGACGTGGGCGATCCCCCAGTCGTCGCGGGTGATGACCACCTTGGCCGCTTCGTCGCGCGGCGCGGCCAGGCTTCCGCCGGCCGCCAGCACGAGGGCCCCAGCCAGCAGCATATGTCTGCACATATTCAGCGGCGGCTCGCTTTCTCCTCGATTCCGGAACGGCCCTGGCGGGCGGCCAGCGCCGCCGCCACCTCGTCGGGGGTGAGGCCGAACGCCGCCAGCAGCGCCAGCCAGTGGTAGATGAGGTCGGCGCTTTCGGCGACTATCGCCGGCCGGTCGCCGCGGACGGCGGCGAAGGCGGTCTCGATCGCCTCTTCGGCCAGCTTGCGGGCCGCCAGGGGCGGATCGCCGATCAGCCGGGCCGACCAGGAGTGTTCCGGATCAGCGTCTTTGCGTTGCTGAAGCGTGGTCCATAAATGGTCCATGACGGGGCCAAGATGAGGCATCGAAGAGCCTTTCACTTTCTCACGGATAGTCCTTTAGCGGCCATGACCCGCTTGGCCTCGGCGATGGTCAGCTCGCCGAAATGGAAGATCGAGGCCGCCAGCACCGCGTCCGCGCCGGCCTCGACCGCGGCGACCAGATGATCGGCGTTGCCGGCTCCGCCGCTGGCGATCACCGGAATGTCCACCGCCGAGCTTACCGCGCGCAGCAATTCGAGATCGTAGCCGGTCATGGCCCCGTCACGGTCCATCGAGGTGAGCAGGATCTCGCCAGCGCCGTGCGCGGCCGCGCTGCGGGCATAGGCCACCGCGTCCAGGCCGGTGTCGGTGCGGCCCCCGTAGGTGAAGACACGCCAGCCCTCGCCTGAGCGGCGGGCGTCGATGGCTGCGACCACGGCCTGGGCGCCGAAGGCGTCGGCGCAGCGCGAGATCAGGTGCGGGTCCTCGACCGCGGCGGTGTTCAGGCTGACCTTGTCCGCCCCGGCGCGCAGCAAGGCGCGGGCCTCGTCCACCGCGCGTATGCCGCCGCCCACGGAAAGCGGCATGAAGCACATGTCCGCGGTGCGCGCGACGACGTCGAGGATCGTGCGTCGGCCCTCATGGCTGGCGGTGATATCCAGGAACATCAGCTCGTCGGCCCCGGCGGCGTCATAGGCCGCGGCCTGCTCGACCGGATCGCCGGCGTCGACAAGGTCGACGAAGCGCACGCCCTTGACCACCCGGCCGTCCTTGACGTCCAGGCACGGAATGACGCGCACCTTCAGCATCGCGCCGCCGCCAGGGCCTCGGTCGGGGCGATGGCCCCGGCGTAGAGCGCCCGGCCGAGCACGGCGCCAGCCACCGGCGTCCCGGTGCGCGCCCGCAGCCGCTCGATATCCCTGACCGAGGCCAGGCCCCCGGCGGCGATCACTGGAATGCCGCCCTCGTCGGCCACGGCCCCGAACACCTCGATGTTGAAGCCCTGCTGGGCCCCGTCGCGGTCGATGTCGGTGACGATCAGGGCGGCGACGCCGGCATCCTCGAACCGTCGCGCCAGGCTGGCGGCGTCGAGCTCGGTCTCCTCGGTCCAGCCCTCGATGGCGACG
>DASXMK010000200.1:0-2888 GCA_036495705.1 Caulobacteraceae bacterium
TGTTCGTGATCAGCCAGATGCTGGCGGTGAAGCCGATCAAAGGCTTGATGTTCATGATCATCGGTGTGGGATTGGCGGTCGCCGGCCTGCTCGCGCCGCGGGCCGTCCTCGACAATCGCACCAACGCCCGCAAGACCGAGATCGAGAACGAGTTTCCGGACACCCTCGACCTGATGGTGGTGTGCGTCGAATCCGGCCTGGGCCTGGAAGGCGCCTTCGTGCGGGTGGGCAATGAGACCGCCGAATCGCATCCGCGGATCTCCAAAGAGTTCGCGTTGGTCTCCTACGAACTGCAGGCCGGGCGCACCCGCGCCGAGGCGCTGCGCAACATGGCCGAACGGACCCAGGTGGACATGATCGCCTCGTTCGTGGCCCTGCTGATCCAAACCGATGCGCTGGGCGGCTCGATCGCCGCCACCTTGCGGACCTACTCGGCCGAGATGCGCCAGCACCGCATGCTGCGGGCCGAGGAAAAGGCCATGCGCTTGCCGGTGCTTCTGACCATTCCCCTGGTGCTGTTCATTCTGCCGGTGATCATGATGGCGGTCATGCTGCCGCCGGTGATCGACGGGATCCGGAACTTCCTGCCGGTTATGCAAGGAGTCGGAAAATGAGTCTGAAGCCCACGGCGCTGCTCGTTTCCACCGTCCTGGTGTTCGCGGGAGGCTGCGCGCACCTGCCGCAGCTGGTCAGCTGGGCCAAGTTCAAGCCGCTGGTGACGCAAGCGGACATGAAGCCGGTGGGGGCGCAGGCGGCTTCAGACCGGCTCTATGCGGACGCGGTCAAGGCCATCGACCAGCGCAACTATGGCGAGGCCATCGACCTGCTGCAGGTCGCGCGCGAGGGGCATCCCGGCGACGCCCGGGTGCTGACCGCCATGGCCGTGGTCTATGACAAGCTCGGCCGGTTCGACCTTTCCGACCGCTACTACGATCAGGCGGAAAAGGCCGACCCGGGTTCGCGCATCGTGGCCCTCGACCGGCGTTATTCCGAGTTCCTGCGCAGCGGGGGGAGTGCAACGGCGGTTGCGGCGGCCCAGGGCGCGGCCCCGGTGCTGGTTACGCCGGCAGGGCCCGGCGCCCCCGCAAGCCCGGCCAGGGCGGCGAGCGCGCCCGTTCCGCTCAGCGGCGAGCAACTCTACGCCCGGGCGGTCAAGTCCATCGAACGACGGGAATATGGGATTGCGCTCGGCGATCTGCGCCAGGCGCGTGACGCCATGCCCGGCGATGCCCGGGTGCTGACCGCCCTGGCGGTCACCTACGACCATCTGGGTCGCTTCGATCTGTCCAGCCGCTACTACGATCAGGCCGAGAAGGCCAATCCAGGCTCGGTGGTCGTGGCCCAGGACCGCCGCACCTCGCTCATCCTGCAGCAGCATGGCGGATTCGACGGCCCGGAAGACGTGATCGTGCTGGCCAAGGCCGCGCCCGGCAAACCGGCTCAGGTAAAGCGCGTGGCCAGCATAGCCAGACCGACCGGAGACCGTGGCTAAGTCCAGGGGGGTGTGAAGTTGCGTAACAATCTTGGCGGGCGGCTCGCCGCCCCGGTTTGCCTGGCGGTGGCCCTGGCGGCGGCGACGGCCGCTCCGGCGTTCAGCCCGTTTGGCCACCGGGCCACAAAAACTCAGCCTAATCAGGTTGGCGACAACGCCGCGGCGCTGGCCGATCAGATGCGCCAAGCCCTGGACGAGCGGCGCTATATCGACGCTTCCGACCTGCTCGAGAAGGCCCGGGCCCTGAACCTGCACTCGCCGCGCCTCACGGCGCTCGATGGTGAACTGCTGTTGGCCAAAGGCCAGATCCCCGCCGCCCTGGCGATGTTCCGCTCGGTGGCCGGCGACCCGGTGGTAAAATCCAAAGCCCTGGAAGGGGAGGGCCTGTCCCTGTCACTCATGGGCAAGTCGGACGAGGCCCTCATCGCCCTGAAACAGGCGACCGCTCTCGACAAGACCTCGTGGCGGGCGTGGAACGGGCTTGGGCGCGAATATGACGTGCGCAAGGATTGGAAACAGTCCCAGGCCGCCTACGCCCAGGCCATGGCCGCGCCCGGGGCCAACACCGCCATCGTGCTCAACAACCGCGGCTATTCGCATCTTCTGCAGAAGCAGAACGAACTGGCCATCACCGATTTCGTGGCTGCGCTCGACAAGGACCCGGCCCTGGCGGCGGCGCGCACCAACCTGCGCCTGGCCATGGCCATCGAAGGCCATTATGACCGCGCGGCCACGACCGGGGTCGGCGATGACCGCGCCGCGGTGCTCAACAACGTCGGCTTGGCCGCTGCGATCCGCGGCGACTACGACGAGGCGTCCAAGCTGCTGAATCAGGCAATCGAGGCCAAGGGCAGCTATTACGAGCGCGCCACCGACAATCTGCAACTGACCAAACAACTCCAGGCGCGCGCCCAGGATCTTTCCGCCACGCCCAATGCCACTCCCTGAGATCGTCCGCTTGCTGGTGGCGGTCGCGCTGAGCGCGGTCCTGGTCGTCGCGGCGGTCAATGACGTGCGGGCGCGTAAGATCCCCAACTGGACCGTGCTGGCGGCGCTGGGCCTGTTCATCCCCTGGGCGGTGGTGCATCCGCTGCCGTGGGACGGCTGGGCCGTGGCCGCCGGCGTCATCGCCTTCGCCGTCAGCTTCGGACTCTATTCGGCCGGTCTGGTGGGCGCGGGGGATTCCAAGCTGTTCACCGCCGTGGCCCTGTTCGGCGGCCTCGCCGACCTGCCGATGCTGGCCTTCGCCACCGCCCTTGTCGGCGGCCTGATCGCCCTGGTCAGCCTGGTGTTGCGCCCCACCCGGGCCCTGGTCATGGCCAAGCTGAAAGGCAAGGGCGACTTCGGGCCGGGCGTTCCCTACGGCGTGGCCATCGCCGCCGCCGCCGCCCTGGTG
>DASXMK010000201.1:0-7962 GCA_036495705.1 Caulobacteraceae bacterium
AAGTGCTGCGCCTGGGCTATTCGCTGGAGGGGGCCACCAACCATCCGGCAACCAAGGAGGCGACCGGGCTCGAAGCGGACAAACTCGACGGCGCGGCCATCCGCCGCGACCTCGAGACTTACCTCGGCATGTTCACGCAGGTTACGGGGCCTGACCTGATCGGCAAGCACGGGGTGCGGGCGCTGGTCACCGACAGCATCGAGGCGGGCCCGGCCAACTGGACGCCGGCGATCCTGACCGACTTCCAGAAACTGCGCGGCTACGACCCGCGGCCGTGGCTGCCCGCCCTTACCGGCGTTCTGGTCGGCGACCGGGCGCAGAGCGACGGTTTCCTCTACGATTGGCGGCGCACCCTGGCCGAGCTGATCGCGAGCCAGCACTACGGCACGGTGGCGAACGTCGCCCATGAGCATGGGCTGACGCTGTACGGCGAAGCGCTCGAAGACCGCCGGCCGATGCTCGGCGATGATCTCGCCATGCGCAGCCACACGGACGTCCCCATGGCGGCGCTGTGGAGCTACCCCGCCGGCGCCAGTCCGAGCCCCACTTATCTCGGCGACATGAGAGGGGCGGCGTCGGTGGCGCATGTCTACGGCCAGAATCTGGTGGCGGCCGAGTCGATGACCTCGGCCATGTGGCCCTGGGCCTTCGCCCCGCACGATCTCAAGAGGTTCATCGACCTGGAGTTCGCCTGCGGGGTGAATCGTCCGGTGATCCATACCTCGGTGCATCAGCCACTCGACAAGCCGCCGGGCCTGTCGTTGCTGATCTTTGGCCAGTACTTCACCCGGCTCGAGACCTGGGCCGAGATGGCCGGACCCTGGGTCGACTACATGGCCCGAAACGCCTTCATGCTGCAGCAGGGCCGCAACGTCGCCGATGTGGCTTATTTCATCGGTGAGGAGGGCCCGGTCACCGAGCTCTACGTCGAGGGGGCCCTGAAGGATCTACCCAAGGCCTACGCCTTCGATTTCGTGAATGCCGATATGGTCCTCAGCCAGCTGCGATCGGAGGGCGCCGATCTCACCACTCCCGGTGGCGCGCGGTACCGAACGATCTATCTTGGCGGAACCAGCGATCCGATGACCTTGCCGGTGCTCAGGCGCCTGGCGGCTCTCGCCGAAGCCGGCGCGACGGTGATCGGACTGGCCCCGAAGGACTCACCCAGCCTCGCCGATGATCCGGCCGCGTTCGCGGCGCTGGTCAAGCGCCTGTGGGGCGGGGGCGCGGTGACGCCGGTCGGACACGGCCGGGTGGTCGCCAGCCAGGACCTCGAAGGTTCGCTGCGCAAGCTCGGCATCGCGCCTGACTTCACCTACGCGGCCGGCCCGGCGGATCGGGAGATTCTTTTTGTCCATCGCCGACTGTCGGACGGTGACGCCTATTTCGTCGACAACCGCAAGGATCGGCCCGAGCGGATCGAAGCCCGCTTCCGCGTCACCGGCAAGACACCCGAGATCTGGCGCGCTGACACCGGCCGCTCGGAACCTGTGTCCTACCGGATCGAGAACGGTGAGACTGCCGTGCCGCTCGAAATGGCGCCCTACGATTCGTTCTTCGTCGTCTTCCGCAAGCCGGCCAAGGCGCGCGCCGCGTCGGTGGTCGAGCCGGCCTGGTCGCCCACCATGACGGTCAAAGGGCCGTGGCAGGTGGCTTTCCAGCCCGACCGCGGCGCCCCGCCCTCCACTCACTTCACCGCGCTCGCCCCCCTGAACGAGAATGCCGATCCGGGCATCAAATACTTCTCCGGGACGGCGAGCTATCGCACCACTTTCCGACTTGCGGAGGGCATCCGGCCGCGCCAACGGCTCGTTCTGGATCTCGGAAAGGTCGGCGATATCGCTCAAGTATCGGTCAATGGCGCTTCCGTGGGGACGGCCTGGAAGGCGCCGTTCCGGGTGGACGTCAGCAAGGCTGTGCGCCGCGGCGCCAACACCCTCGAGGTCAGGGTGGCCGACCTTTGGGTCAACCGGCTCATCGGCGACAAGCAGCCAGGGGCGCAGAAGGTGACCTTCACCGCCGCGCCGACCTATCTACCGGACGCGCCTCTGCGTCCAGCCGGTCTGATCGGCCCCGTGGAACTCCTCACCGCGCGCTGAGCGCTTCAGGCGCGCAGACCTGCCGGCAAGCCGGCGCGAGCGATGCGGCCGAGGTGATGCGCGCTCGGCTTGGGCGTGCGCTGGAAGCTCTGGCGGTCGACCGCCACCAGGCCGAATTTGGGCCGATAGCCGGCGAACCATTCCCAGTTGTCGAGCAGCGACCAGTGGATGTAGCCGCGCACGTCGATGCCGTCGGCCAGGCACCTGAACAGCCCCTGCGTCGCCCGGTCGATGAAGGCGACGCGGCGGGCGTCGTCCAGCGTGGCGACACCATTTTCGGTCACGTAGATCGGCCGTTTGGTGCGTGCGGCGACCACGCGGATGACCCCCTCCAGGGCTTCCGGCGCGAAGGGGTAGCCCATTTGGGTGAGTTCGACGCCTCTGGGCGGCGGCAGGTCCCCTTCCGGTGAGACCACGGCGTAGGTGTAATTCTGCACCCCGACGAAATCGCCATGGCCGGCCAGCCACGGGGTCATGACCTGGGACTGCTTGTTGGCCACCCCGCTTGGTCCCTCGGCAGGGTCGCGCTCTTCGGCGAGCGCCAGGGTCACGCCCACCGGGAAGCGGCTGCTGGAGGCCGACTTGATGGCGTCATAGGCCCGGTTGTGGGCCTCGATCATGATCGGCTGCTGGACCCGCCAATCGCCGAGAACGGGCGCCGACCAGTTGGGCGATCCGCTGGCCGCGCGCGCCGAGCGCAAAACCGCGTCGAACGCCGGCCGGGTCCGGGCGCCGGTCGGCGACCAGCTCAGCTGAGCGCCCAGATTAGGCTCGTTGAAGGTGGCGGCGAGGCCGATCAGGTGACCCAGCCGCTCGCTCAACAGGCGGCAGTAGCGCACGAATGGCTCGACGCCTGCGGGCGTGCTGAAACCGCCGGCGGCGGCGAACCAGCGCGGCGTGGTGAAGTGATTGAAGGTTACGACCGGCGTCATGCCGTGGGCGCGAATTGTTTCAAGCACACGCTGGTAATAGGCCAGGCTGGCTGTGGAGATCTGACCCGGCTCGGGCTCGATGCGCGACCACTCGATCGACAAACGGTGGGCGTTGAACCCAAACGAAGCCGCCAGCGCAATGTCTTCGCGGTAGCGATGGTAGGTGTCGTCGGCATCGCCTGACGGCTCCTGGAAGAGCTTGGGCTGCAGGTGCTCGAGCAGCCAGACGTCGCTGGCGTAGTTGCCGCCTTCGATCTGATAGGCCGCACCGGCCGATCCCCACAGGAAATGGCCGCCGGGGCCGGGCCCCGGGCGCTTGGAACGGCTCCGGGCCCCGCCCGCACCGGCCGCGGCGGCGCTCCCCAGAAGCAACGCCCGGCGATCGACCCTGCTGGTCATGCTTGTCTTTCTGACCCAACGGCTTGCCGGTGACCAGGCGACCATCGGGACCTAGCTAAGGCGGGCGCTTTGGCGGCGAGCCAGCTTCGCCGACGGCCACCTTACCTACAACCCATTGAGAAAATGGCGCGCTCGGAGCGATTCGAACGCCCGACCCTCAGATTCGTAGTCTGATGCTCTATCCAGCTGAGCTACGAGCGCGCGCCGCCCTTTCAAGGCGAAGGGGCGATTTAGTCGCCGGGGCGGGAAGATTCAAGCTGAACCCGCTGGCGGAAGGTCCTCCAGCATGGCCGTGAGGCTGGCGACCAAGTGGTCGAACAGGGCCCGCAGACGGCGGTCGCCTTTGAGGTCTTCGTGCATCACCACCCACAGCTCCAGCGACAAGGCGAACTGCCCGACGAGGATAGGCACGAGGTTAGGATCCTTGGCCGCGATCGAGCTTTGGCAGGGGCAGAGTCCGACGCCGGCGCGCAGCAGGGCCAGCTGCGCCAGATCGCTATCGGTGCGAATGGCGAACAGGTCACGGGTGATTTCGAACGGCAGGTCTTCCACGCCATCGATGTGCGGCAGGGGGATGCGATCGTAGCCAATCAGGGTGTGGCCGGCGAGCTCTTCGACGCTCTGCGGTTCGCCGTGCTTTTGCAGGTAGTTGCGGTGGCCGTAGAAGATCAGCGGCGCGGCGCCGATGCGCTTGGCCAGCAAGGCGTCCTGGGTGGGCCGCACGCCGCGCACGGCGATGTCGGCGTCCCGGCGCAGCAGGTCTTCCTGGCGGTTGGACAGCGACAGCTCGATATCGATTTGCGGCCAGGTTTCACGGAATTCCGTCAGGATCGGGGGCAGCACTTCGGCGCCGACAATGTCGCTGGCCGTAAGCCGCACAACACCGCTCATCGTCTCCGCATCGCCCTGGGCCGTGCGCATCAGGGTCTCGGCCGCGGCGGCCATGGCCTGGGCGTGGGGGGCGAGCGCCTGGGCGGCCCGGGTCGGGCGAAAGCCGCCGGGCGAGCGGGTGAACAGGGGTTCGCCGCCGAGCGCCGCCTCCAGGGCCTCGATCTGCCGACCGACAGTGGGTTGGGCGATGCCGAGCGCGCGCGCGGCGCCGGAAAGGCTGCCGGCGTCCATCACCGCCAGGAAGGTGCGGTAGAGGCTCCAGTCGGGTTCGGCCATGCATTCATGTATAACAACCCCACGAAGTTAGACAATTCCGAATAGATGTCGGCGCGAGCATCTTGGTCTCGTCCTAGAGACGGAGGCCTCAAATGACCCAAGCAACCGACCGCACCGCCCTGATCATCGGCGCCACCGGTTCGTTCGGCGCCCACGCCATGTGCGCGCTCAACCGGCGCGGCTGGACCATTCGCGCCCTGGCTCGCGACCCGAAGGCTGCCGCGCTGAAGGCCGGCCCGCACATGCCGGTCGAGTGGGTCAAAGGCGACGCCATGAACGGCGCCGACGTCGCCGCCGCGGCGAAGGGCGCTCAGGTCATCGTCCACGCCGCCAACCCGCCCAGCTACAGGAACTGGCGCGGCCTGGCGCTGCCGATGCTGGCCGCGACCATCGAGGCGGCGAAGGCGGAAGGGGCGCGCATCGTCCTGCCCGGCAATGTCTACAATTACGCCCCCGACGCCGGCCCCCTGATCAGCGAGGACGCGCCCCAGGCCCCGGTGACCCGCAAAGGCAAGGTGCGGGTGGAAATGGAGGCCATGCTGCGCGCCGCCACATCGGACGGCGCCAAGGTGCTGATCGTGCGCGCGGGAGACTATTTCGGCCCCGCGGCCCCCAACTCCGGGCTCGTCTGGCTGACCAGGCGCAAAGCCGGTCGCGTGACCTCTGTCTATTTGCCGGGACCCGCCGCCCATGCGTTCGCCTACCTGCCTGACCTGGCCGAGACCGTCGGCCGCATCCTGGATCGCGAGCGCGAGCTGGCGGATTTCGAGGTGTTTCATTTCGCCGGCCACTGGCTGGCCAGGCCCGACGAGCTCGCCCAGGCGGTGCGCCGGGTGACCGGCGATGCCAAAATCCCGCTGAAGCCCTTCCCGTGGACGATGTTGGCCGCCCTGTCTCCGTTCGTAACCACGTTCCGCGAACTGCTGGAGATGCGCTACCTGTGGCGCCAGCCGATCGGCCTCAGCGACGCCAAGCTGCGCGCCTTCCTGGGCGCTGTGCCCAAAACGCCCCTGGACGGCGCCATTCGCGAGACGCTGGCCGATCTGGACGTGACCCCCGTGGAGGATGCCCGCGCCGCCGCATTGGCGAAGTCCTGGACGGGTGGTGGGGCCAGACCCTACATAACCGGCCATGTCCGGGCGCACGCTGTATGACAAGATCTGGGATGCGCACCTCGTCGCCGGCGAACCTGGCGACGAGGCCGTCCTCTATATCGACCTGCACCTGATCCATGAGGTGACCACCCCGCAGGCCTTCGCTGGCCTGCATGCCGCTGGCCGCCCGGTCCGCCGCCCAGACCGCACTTTGGCCGTGGCCGATCACAATACCCCGACCGAGGGTCAGGCCCTGGGCGTGGCGGCGGTGGCCGACGCAGAGGCGCGCCTGCAACTGCAGACCCTGGAGCGCAATGTCGCGCGCCATCGCATCGAGTTCTTTCCCATGGGCGATCCGCGCAACGGCATCGTCCACGTCATCGGTCCGGAGCAGGGCCGCACCCAGCCGGGCATGACCATCGTCTGCGGCGATTCCCACACCTCCACGCACGGCGCGTTCGGGGCCCTGGCCCAGGGCATCGGCACCAGCGAGGTCGAGCATGTGCTGGCGACGCAAACCCTGCGCCAGATGAAATCCAAGAACATGCGGGTGGTGTTCGAGGGCCAGCCGGCCCCCGGGGTGGGGGCCAAGGACTTCGCTTTGGCGCTGATAGGCCGCATCGGCACGAGCGGGGGCACGGGCCATGTGATCGAATATGCCGGCCCGGCGATCGCCGCCCTGTCCATGGAAGGGCGCATGACCCTGTGCAACATGACCATCGAGGCCGGGGCCCGCGCCGGCCTGATCGCCCCCGACGAGACCACCTACGACTATATCCGCGGCCGCCCGGCGGCGCCGAAGGCTGGGGCCTGGGAAATGGCGCTCGCTTATTGGCGAAGCTTCCACTCCGATGCCGACGCGGTGTTCGACAAGGAAATCACCATCGACGTTTCCGCCCTGCCGCCGATGGTGACTTGGGGCACCAGCCCCGAGGACGTGGTCGCCGTAACCGGCGAGGTCCCCGCTGGTCCCGCACGGGCGCTCGACTACATGGACCTGGCCCCCGGCCAGCCGATCGCCGGGCTGGCCATCGACCGGGTGTTCATCGGCTCATGCACCAACAGCCGAATCGAGGACTTGCGCGCCGCGGCCGCCATCGCCAAAGGCCGCCAGGTCGCTCCGGGCGTGGCCGCCATGGTGGTGCCGGGCTCCGGCCTGGTGCGTGAGCAGGCCGAGGCCGAAGGCCTGGACGCGGTCTTCCGCGCGGCCGGTTTCGACTGGCGCGAGCCCGGCTGCTCGATGTGTCTGGGCATGAATCCCGACCGCCTGGCGCCGGGTGAGCGCTGCGCCTCGACCTCCAACCGCAATTTCGAGGGCCGCCAGGGGCGGGGCGGGCGCACGCATCTGATGAGTCCGATCATGGCCGCCGCCGCCGCCGTGGCCGGCGCCATCGTCGATGTGCGTGACTTCCTCGATCCGGCTTAACCGCGCTCGAAGATCTCCACGGCCGTCCGCGCCAGTTCGCGCGCGCCGATGTTGTCGGCCCCGGCGTCGGCGTTGCCGATGCCGTCGAGGTTGCGCTTGAAGACGCCCTGGCCGATCGAGGCCAGGCGGAACAGGGAAAAGGCCAGGTAGAAATTGAAATCCTCGATCCTCGGCCGTGCGGTGCGCCGGCAATAGGCGGCGACATATTCGCTCTCGGTGGGAATGCCGGCGGCTGCGAGATCGACCCCGATCAAGGTTCCCCAGCTCTCGGAAGACGAGTGGTAGAGGATGCAGTTGTAGGCCAGATCGGCCAGCGGGTGGCCCAGGGTCGAGAGCTCCCAGTCGAGCACCGCGATCACCCGCGGTTCGCTCAGGTGGAACATCACGTTCTCGGGCCGATAATCGCCGTGGGCGATGGTCACCGTGTCGTCGGCCGGGATGCGCTCGGGCAGGGCCGCGATCAGCCGCTCCATGGCCGGGATGTCCTCGGTCTGGGCCCCGCGGTACTGCCGGGTCCAGCGGGCGACCTGGCGCTCGAAATAGTTGCCCGGGCGGCCGTAGTCCTCCAGCCCGGCGGCGCGCCAGTCCACACCGTGCAGGCGGGCCAGGGTGGCGTTGAGGTCGTCATACAGGGCGGCGCGCTCGTCGCGCCCAAGGCCCGGCATGCGTGCGTCGCGGAAGATGCGCCCGTCCAGGAAATCCATCACATAGAAGGCCTGGCCAAGGACGCTTTCGTCCTCGCACAGGAGCCGCATGGTCGGGACCGGAAACCCGGTCGCGCCCAGGGCCTTCATCACCCGGAACTCCCGATCCACCTGATGAGCGCTGGCCAGCAGCTGGCCGGG
>DASXMK010000202.1:0-4044 GCA_036495705.1 Caulobacteraceae bacterium
CGGAGTTTATCCTCGGGCCGACCTACGGTCGGGCCCGGGGGCCGGGCCTCCCCCCAAAGGGGGGAGAGCGCACCGGAGCGGCCCGCCTGAGACTTGCCCTTCATGCGCTGATTTCCTACTCTTACCGGTAGGAGTAAGAAAACACATGCGCGTCACATCCAAGGGCCAGGTCACCATCCCGATCGAAATTCGCGAGCAAGCCGGCCTGATGCCTCACACCGAAGTTGAATTCGAACTTGACGGGGCCGCGGTTCGCATTCGGCGTTCCCGCCCAACGGTCCGGCCGGGGAGGGGCGACCGCATTGTCGCGCGGCTGCGCGGAAGCGGCGATGTCGCAATGAGCACAGACGAAATCATGGCGCTTACGCGCGGATGAGCGGCGTCCTCGTCGACAGCAATGTCCTGCTCGACGTAATGACCGAAGACAGGCGATGGTACAGTTGGTCGGCGGGCGCGCTGCGCCGGATCGCCGACGAGTCCCGTCTGGTCATCAATCCTGTCGTCTATGCCGAGGTTTCGGTCCGCTATTCCCGTATCGAGGATCTCGACGACGCCTTGCCGAAAACCCTGTTCCAGCGAGAGCCCATTCCCTATGAGGCGGCATTCCTCGCCGGCAAGGCGTTCCTGGCCTACAGGCGCCGCGGCGGCGAGAGACGCTCGCCGCTGCCTGACTTCTTCATTGGCGCCCATGCGGCGGTGGCCGGATACAACCTGATGACACGCGACGCGGCGCGCTATCGCGACTACTTTCCGAAGCTTGCGCTTATAGCGCCGGATTGAACCCGCATTCACCGAACCTCACGGCCAGGCCACGAAATCTCGAACCGGCGTGAGCTTGACGCGCCGGCGCTGACGCTTAAATCCTGGCATACCTTGGAGGAATCACCGATGTCGACCGTTCCCGTCACCGACGCCAGTTTCGAGGCCGAGGTGCTGAAGGCGCAGGGCCCTGTGCTGGTGGATTTCTGGGCCGAATGGTGCGGGCCGTGCAAACAGATCGCCCCGGCCCTGGAGCAGATCTCGGACGACCTCAAAGGCGTCGTCACCGTGGCCAAGATGGACATCGAGGAGAGCCCGACCACGCCGTCGCGCTACGGCGTGCGCGGCATCCCGACGATGATGCTGTTCCGCGACGGGCGCATGGCGTCGATGAAAGTCGGGGCCATGCCCAAGCAGAAAATCCTCGACTGGCTGGCCGAAGCCGGCCTTTCCGTCGCGGCTTAGGTCGCTAGCCCCCTCCACCGCTTCGCGGTCCCCCTCCCCCAGCCATCGGGAGGAGAGGCGCTGACGTTCTCTCCCCCCTCTGGGGGGAGGCCCGGCGATAGCCGGGAGGGGGGCTACACCCTTACGTATCGTTCCAGCTGACCCCGTCGCGTTCGGTCAGGGCGATAGCCGCCGACGGCCCCCAGGTGCCCGACGGATACCCTTTGGGAGTCATGTTGTTGGCCGCCCAACCGGCGCGGATGGCGTCGATCCACGTCCACTGAGCCTCAACCTCGTCGCGGCGCACGAACAGGGTCTGGTAGCCGTCCATCAGATCGAGCAGCAGGCGCTCGTAGGCGATCCGCCGGCGGCCTTCGGAAAAGGCGTTGGGCAGGCTGACATCCAGCGGCGCCTCGCGCAGGCGGATGCCGGCCCGGTCGAGCCCCGGCTCCTTGGCCATCAGGCGCAGGCTGATGGTCTCCTCCGGCTGCAGGCCGATGATCAGTTTGTTGGGCTGCAGGGCCGCCCCGGGGCCGGCGAACATCGAGTGCGGCACCGGGTTGAACTGGATGAAGATCTCGGTGTCGCGCCTGGCCAGGCGCTTGCCGGTGCGCAGGTAGAACGGCACCTTCTGCCAGCGCCAGTTGTCGACGTGGGCCTTGATGGCCACGAAAGTCTCGGTGCGGCTGGCATGGCCGAGCTCGTCGATATAGCCCTTGACCGGCAGGCCGCCGATCGAGCCGGCCTCGTACTGGCCGATAACGCTGTGGGTGCGGGCGGTTTCGGTGGTGATCGGGCGCAGCGAACGCAGCACCTTGACCTTCTCATCGCGCACCGAAGTGGCGTCGAAGCGGGCCGGCGGCTCCATGGCCGTCAGCGCCAGAAGCTGCAGCATGTGGTTCTGGACCATGTCGCGCAGGGCCCCGGTCTCGTCATAGAAGGCGTGGCGGCCCTCCAGGCCGACGGTCTCGGCGACGGTGATCTGCACGTGGGCGATGCCGGCGGCGTTCCATAGCGGCTCGAACAGGGTGTTGCCGAAGCGCAGGGCCAACAGGTTCTGGACCGTCTCCTTGCCGAGGTAATGGTCGATGCGGAACGTGC
Source organism: Caulobacteraceae bacterium (assembly GCA_036495705.1). GTDB lineage: Bacteria > Pseudomonadota > Alphaproteobacteria > Caulobacterales > Caulobacteraceae > Acaudatibacter. The sequence goes on from DASXMK010000202.1 coordinate 2,305, forward strand.
GGTTCTCGGGGAAGTGGGCGGCGACGGCGTCGTTGATCGCCCGGCTCGAAGCCAGGTCCTCGCCCAGCGGCTTTTCCAGCGCCAGGCGGGCGCGGTCGCCGGCCAGGCCGGCCTTGGCCAGGCCCTCGATGGTCGGGCCGAACAGCGACGGGGCGGTGGACAGGAAGATCGACAGGTCCTTGGGCGCGGTGTCGCCCACCGCCTCGGCCAGGGCCGCGAACGGCTCGGGGGTGGAAACGTCGGCGCTGCGGTAGCGCAGGCGGGCCAGGAACCGGGCCATCACCTCCGGCTTGCAGCGCACGCCGTCGCCGAACGCCTCCAGCGCCGCGGCCGCCCGCTCGCGGTACCAGGCGTCGTCGCCGGCGCTGCGGGCGGTGCCGACGATGATCAGGTCCGCGGGCAGCAGGCCGTCGCCGTCCAGGCCGAGAAGCGACGGCAGCAGCATGCGGCGCGCCAGGTCGCCCGTGGCGCCAAACAACAGCAGGGTTTTCATTTTACGCCTCGGGGCGCCTCTTAGCTTGGCCAGGTGTCCGGGCTCAAGGCCAGGATGTCGCCGATGAAGTGAAGGGAGCCGCAGATGACCACGTGCGGGGCCGGGCCCGGGCCCGCAAGCGCGCCGGCCAGGGCCGCCTGGACCCCGTCCGCGGCCTCCGCTTGCAGGCCGGCCGCGCGCGCCGCGACCGCCAGATCCTCGGCCGGGGTGGCGCCCGGCGAACTGAAGCCGGTCGTGAACACGTTTGCGAGACTATTGGCCATCACTTGAAAGAAGCCGAGCGCGTCCTTGCGCCCCAGCATGCCGACAATCAAAGCCAGTTTGCGGCCATCTTTCTGCAAGCGCCCGCAGGCTTCGGCCAGCGCCCGGGCCGCGTGCGGGTTGTGCGCCCCGTCCAGCCAGATGTCGGCCCCCTTGGCCTGCTCGGCCAACGGCCCTTTGGTCAGGCGCTGGAAGCGCCCCGGCCACGAAACCGTGCGCATCCCGCCCGCCACGGCCTCATCGTCGATGCGCCCATCGCCTAAGGACAGGATGGTGGCGGCGGCCAGGCCGGCGTTGGCGAACTGGTGGGCCCCGAAGAGCGCCGGCGGCGGCAGGTCCAAGAGCCGGTCGGGCAGCTGGACCATCAGCCGGCCGCGCTCCTCCCAGGCGTCGAAATCGCGGCCCATGAGCATCAGCGGCGCGGCCAGGCCCGCCGCCTCGGCTTCGATGACTTCCAAGGCCTCGGGCGGCTGCAGGCCGGCGAACACCGGCCGCCCGCGCTTGATGATGCCGGCCTTTTCCCAAGCGATTTTCGCCAGTTCCGGCCCCAGCCACTCCAGGTGGTCGAGGTCGACCGGGGTGATGACGCTGGCCGCCGGGGCGGCGAAGACATTGGTGGCGTCGAAGCGCCCGCCAAGACCGACCTCGACGATGGTGAGATCCGCCGAGGTCTGGGCGAAGGCGTGGAACGCGAGGGCGGTGGTGATCTCGAAGAAGCTGATCGGCGCGCCGGCGTTGACCGCCTCGACCTCGTCGATGCGCTGCGACAGTTCCGCGTCGCTGATCAGGGTCCCGGCGATGCGGATGCGCTCAGCGAACCGCACCAGGTGCGGCGAGGTCAGGACGTGGACCTTCAGCCTGGCGGCCTCGGCGATGGCGCGCAGGAAGGCCACGGTCGAACCCTTGCCGTTGGTCCCGGCCACATGGATCACCGGTCCCAGGCGATCCTGCGGCCGGCCGAGCGCGGCCAGCAGCCGCTCCACCCG
>DASXMK010000203.1:0-9925 GCA_036495705.1 Caulobacteraceae bacterium
CATGACCCTGCACTGGCTGATCGCGTTTCTGATCCTGACCAACATTCCGCTGGCTTGGTATTTCAACACCCTGCACGGCCTGGCCAAGGTCGGACCGACGCAGATCCACAAGTCCATCGGCATCACCGTGCTTGCCCTGTCGGTGCTACGGCTGGGTTGGCGGTTCGTGGCGCCGCACCCGCCCCTGCCGGCCTCGGTCACCGGTTGGGAGCGCGCCGCGGCCTATACGGTCTACGCGCTTTTCTATGTGGTCATGATCGGCATGCCGCTCACCGGCTGGGCCATGGTCTCGGCGAGCAAATTGATCACCGTCTATCCCATCACCTGGTTTGGTCTGTTCCAGGTGCCCGCGATCGGACCCCTGACCACCCTGCCGGCGGAACAGATGCACCAGGCCAAGCATTTCTTCGAAAACGCCCACGGCCTCGGCGCCAAGCTGGCCTACGCCCTGATCGTCCTTCATGTGGGCGCCGCCCTGCGCCACCAGTTCATCAAGCGCGACGGGGTTGTCTGGCGCATGCTTCCGTTCATGAGGCGGCCCGCATGAGATTTCTGGTCTTTGCGCTCGCTATGATCGTCGCGCCGCTCGCCAGAGCCGCGCCGGCGCCGGCATGGGTGGTCGACAAGGCGGCTTCGTCGATCCGGTTTTCGTCGAGCTTCAATGGCGCGGCGTTCTCAGGCGGCTTCGGGCGCTGGGACGCGGATATCCACTTCGATCCCGCCAACCTCGCGGGCTCGTCGGTGACCGCGACCATCGATGTCGCGTCGGCCTCCACGGGCGACGCCGACCGCGACCAGACCTTGCCAAGCGACAAATTCTTTTCGGCGGCCAAGTTTCCGCGCGCAACCTTCGCCGCTCACGCCTTCAAGGCCCTGGGCGGGAACCGCTATCAGGCCATTGGACAGCTCACCATGCGCGGCGTCTCCCGGCCGCTTGCCCTGCCGTTCACTCTGGTCATCGCGGGCGGCCGGGCGCACATGAACGCCGAGGTCGCTCTCGACCGCCTGGCCTTCGGAGTTGGTCAGGACGAATGGCGGGCGACCACTAGCCTGCCGGCCCAGGTCAGGGTCGACGTCAGCCTGACCGCGCAACGGCGCTGACGTGCGTGACGAGACGGCCGAGGCGGCGCAGGCGCTCAGGACCGGGCGCCTCGTCATCCTGCCCACCGAGACAGTCTATGGTCTGGCCGCCGACGCCGCCAATCCGGCCGCCGTGGCGGCGCTCTACGAAGCCAAGGGCCGGCCCAGGTTCAATCCGCTCATCGCCCATGTCTCGGACCTGGCGGCGGCGGTGCGCATCGCCGACCTCGATGAGCGCGCCCGCACCCTGGCCGCGGCGTTCTGGCCGGGAGCCCTGACCGTGGTCGCCAAGGCCTTGCACGACAGCCCGGTCTGCGACCTCGCCCGGGCCGGGCTGGATACGCTGGCTGTACGAGTTCCAGCCCATCCCCTGGCCCGCAAGGTGTTGGAAGCATTCGGCGGTCCCATCGTCGCGCCGTCGGCCAATCGTTCCGGCCGGCCGAGCCCGACCACCCTGGCCGACGCGGCAAGCGAAACCGGGGCGGCGGCGGCTGTGAAGCTCGACGGCGGGCCATGCCGGATAGGCCTCGAATCGACCGTGGTCGCCTTGCTGGACGGGCCGCCGCGCTTGCTGCGCCCGGGAGCGGTGACCCGGGCCGAGATCGAAGCCCTGGTCGGCCCCCTGGCCGAGGCCGAAGCCGACGCGCGGCGATCCCCAGGGCGGCTGACCCGCCATTACGCCCCAACCGCGCCGCTGCGACTGGACGCCGCCGGCCCGCGAACTGGCGAGGCGTTCCTCGGCTTCGGTCCTGGCCCCGAAGGTGGTTTCAATCTCAGTCCTTCACGCGACCTGGCCGAAGCCGCCGCGCGCCTCTTCGCCTGCCTGCGCGCCGCCGACACCCTGGCCCCCACGGCCATCGCCGTCGCCCCAATCCCCACGATCGGTCTCGGCGAAGCCATCAATGATCGCTTGCGCCGCGCCGCCGGTCTGGTGGGCTGAACCGCGCGGCCTATGTTGCTTCCATGACCACCTCCCCCTCCCCGGCCGTCATCGACCAGTTGAAAGCCGCCCTCGGCGACGGCGGCTGGAGCCAGGAGGCCGAGCGCCTGGCCCCGCACCTAGTGGAATGGCGCGATCGCTGGAGCGGGGAGACCCCCCTGCTGGCCCTGCCCAGGACCCCCCAAGCGGTGGCGGCGGTGGTGCGTCTGTGCGCCGCCGCCGGCGTGGCCATCACCCCACAGGGCGGCAACACCGGCCTGGTCGGTGGCCAGATCCCGCAAGGTGAGATCCTGCTGTCCACCGAACGCCTCGGCGCGGTGCGCGAGATCGACACCACCGATGATGTCATGATCGCCGAAGCCGGCGTGACCTTGGCGGCGGTGCACGAGGCCGCGGCCGCGGCTGGACGGCATTTCCCCCTGAGCCTGGCCTCGGAGGGCACGGCCACGGTCGGCGGCCTGATCTCCACCAATGCCGGCGGCACCGCGGTGCTGCGCTATGGGACCATGCGCGCCCTGGTGCTCGGCCTGGAGGCGGTGCTGCCGGACGGAGCTCTGTGGAACGGGCTCAAGCGCCTGCGCAAAGACAACACCGGCTATGACCTCAAGCAGCTGCTGATCGGGGCCGAGGGCACCTTGGGCGTGGTCACGGCCGCGGCGCTCAAGCTGTTTCCCATCCTGCCGTCTCGCGCCACCGCCTTCGTCGCGCTGGCCAGCCCCGCCGACGCCATGGCCCTGCTGGTGCGGGCCCGGGAGATGACCGGCGGCACGGTGGAGGGGTTCGAGATCATCGGCCAGCTGGGCATGGACCTGGCCCTGGCGCATCTTCCCGGCGCCCGGCCGCCGCTGACCTCCCACCCCTCATGGAGCGTGCTCATCGAAGTCGCCGACGCCAGGACCGGAGCCGCCGAGGCGGCGTTGGAGGCGGTGCTTGAAAGCGCCCTGGCCGACGGCTTGGCAGCCGATGCCGCCGTGGCTCAGAACAAGGCCCAGGCCCAGGCCTTCTGGGCCCTGCGCGAGGGCCAGTCCGCCGCTCAGAAGAGCGAGGGCCCGGCCTGGAAGCACGATGTCGCTGTGCCGGTTTCGCGGGTGGCCGATTTCATCGCGCAGGCGGGCGCCGCCCTTGAGGCCCGCTTTCCGGGCGTGCGCATCGACGCCTTCGGCCACGTCGGCGATGGCAATATCCACTATGACGTCCTCGGCCCCGTTGGCGGGGATGGCGCCGCCCACGCCGCCGGGCGCGACGCCGGGGCCCTTATCGTTCACGACATCGTAGCTGGCATGGGCGGGTCGATCAGCGCCGAACACGGCCTGGGCACGATGAAGACCGCCGAGGCTCTGCGCTACAAGCCCGCCGAGGAGGTCGCAGCCCTGCGCGCCATCCGCACCGCCCTGGACCCCAAGCGGATCATGAACCCGCGCGTGCTGTTCTGAGCGCTGACGCCTTGTCTTCGATAGCCACCCAGGCAAGGCTCATCGCCGTCACCGGCCGCGATTCGAGCCCGCCATAAGCGATCTTTCGCCTGATCTGGAGGGCGCTACGCCACAGGGCGCCGCCCCGGCGCTCGCCCTCGGCGGCGACGGTTTCGTCCTCGCCCTCTACACCGGCGCCGTGTTCGCCAGCGCCGCCCTGGTGTTCCTGGTCGAACCGATGGTCGGGCGGTTGGTGCTGCCGTACCTGGGCGGGACCCCGGCGGTGTGGAACACCAGCCTGGCGTTCTTCCAGGTGGCCCTGCTGGTCGGCTACGCCTACGCCCACGGGCTGCAGCGCGTCCGCTCCATACGCGGCCAGGCGCTGATCCACGGGGCGGTGCTGATCGCCGCCGCCGCCGTCCTGCCGCTGCGACTGTCCCACGCCCTGGGCCAGCCAGGGGCCATGGCGCCGGCCCTGTGGTTGGTGGGGGTGCTGGCCTTGACCATCGGCCCGCCCTTCGCCGCCCTCTCGGCCACCGCCCCACTGGTCCAGGCCTGGTACGCCCGCTCGCGCGGCGGCGCGGCCAACCCTTATGTTCTCTACGCCGCCAGCAACCTCGGCAGCCTCCTGGCCCTGCTCGCCTATCCGGTGATCGTCGAGCCGACCCTGCGACTCGCCACCCAGACCCTGGGCTGGAGCCTCGGCTACGCCGCCTTCGTGCTGGTGATGATGGCAGTCGGGGCCATCGCCGTCCGCGCGCCGCCTGCGGCCACCGAGACCGCCGCGACATCGGATCTCACCCCGCCGATATCCTGGCGGCGCGGGCTGACCTGGGTCGGGCTGGCGGCCGCGCCGTCCAGCCTGATGCTGGGCGTGACCAACGCCATCACCACCGACATCGCCTCGGCCCCATTCCTGTGGGTCGGGCCGCTGGCCCTCTACCTGGCCTCGTTCATCATCGCCTTTCAATCCGGCCCGTTAATCAGCCCGCGCACGGCATTGCCGGTCCAGGCCGGGGCGGTTGTACTGTTCTTCGTCGTCCTGGGCACGGGGCGCCTCTTCCCCCTGCCGCTGGTGGCGCTGCTGTATCTGGCGGCCTTCTTCCTGACCGCGCTCATCTGTCACCAGAGCCTCGCCGGGCGCCGCCCGACGCCGCAACGCCTGACGGAATTCTATCTGCTGGTGTCCCTCGGCGGGGTGATCGGCGGCGCCTTCAACGCCTTTGTCGCGCCGCTGATCTTCCGCACCGTGCTGGAATTCCCCCTGGTCATGCTGCTGGCGTGCCTCGCCAGGCCCTGGGGCCAGGCGGCTTTGACCCGAAGTCAGATCGTCTGGCTGACCCTTGGCCTCGTCGGCGCCGGCGTCACTCTGGCGGTTCACCGGGCCTTCGGTCCGAGCCTGCTGTTGCCGCAGATCGCCGTCACCATGGTGTCCGCATGGCTGCTGCGCGAGCGCGCTTGGGCCTTCCTCGCTCTGTGCCTGGCCCTGACCTTGAGCAGCCAGCAATTGCTGACGGCGCCCCCCGCGCAGAGGATCGAACGCGGTTTCTTCGGCGTGCTGAAACTCAGCGGTGAACTCGATCCGGTCCTGGGTCCGACCCACGTGCTGCGCAACGGCACCACCCTGCATGGCGCGCAGGCGCAGAACCCCACCCAGAACTGCCGGCCGCTGGTCTACTACGCCCGGACGACGCCCATCGGCCAGGCGTTCGGGGCGCTGCAGTCGCGTAAGCCGGCGATGCGCATCGGCGCCATCGGCATGGGGGCGGGGACGGTCGCGACCTACGTGCGGCCCACCGACAGCCTGCGGTTCTTCGAAATCAACCCCCAGGTGGTGGCTATGGCCACTGACCCGACCGCCTATATCCGCCGGTGCGCCCGCGGGCCCATCGACTGGGTGATCGGCGACGCGCGCCTGACCCTGGCCCGCGAGCCGGCTAATAGCTTCGACCTGCTGTTGATGGACGCCTTTTCCTCCGACAGCGTCCCCTCGCACCTGCTGACCGTCGAGGCCATGCGCGGCTATCTGGCCCGGATCCGGCCCGACGGGGTGATCGTCTTTCACCTCTCCAACCGCAATCTGGAACTGGCGAGCCCGGTGGCGGCCACGGCGCGCGCCGCCGGCGGCGCGGCCATCCAACAGACCTATCGCACCCACGCGCTCGGATGGATCGACGCCGGCGAGCAGGCGGTGATCGTGGCTCGCGATCCGGCCTCGCTGGCCCCCTTCAGCGGCGACCCGCGCTGGACAAGCGCCGAGCCGCATGGCGTGCGCGCCTGGACCGACGACTACACCAACATCTTCGGGGCGCTGGTCCGCAAGCTGGCCGGCTGACAAATCATAATTAACACACATCGTATGGTTTGAGCGTGTTTGTCAGGATGTCTTGGTTCGCCAAGGCGTTCGTGCAGCTCAACCTATTAACTTGCGAGCCTCTTTACGGACCACGCCTAACATTGTATGTTTATTGGGTTGCTTGGCGCTGCGCGGACTCCTACGAGCAGGAAATCCCATGATCCATTCCCCCACTCCTCTGGTCGTCGGTGTTGGCGGGACCGTTGGTGGTCCGTCTTCCACGGAACGGGCGCTCAAGATCGCCCTGAAAGCCGCCGGCGCGGCGGGACTGAGGACCCATATGTTCGGCGGAGCGGAATTAGAGCGATTGCCGCTCTACAATCCCAAAGCGCCTCTGCGCAGCCTGGAAGAGGCGACGTTCGTCGAGGCCGTGCGCGAGGCCTCGGCGCTGATCATCGCCAGTCCCGGCTACCACGGCAATATCTCGGGGGCGGTGAAGAACGCGCTCGATCTCATCGAGGAAACCGCGCGCGATCGGCCCCGGCCCTATCTCACCGACATGCCGGTCGGCCTGATCGCCACGGCTTACGGCTGGCAGGCGACCGGGAACACGATCGCCGCCCTGCGCTCGATCGTGCATGCGCTGCGCGGCTGGCCGACGCCGTTCGCCGCGGCGATCAACTGCCAGGCCGTGAAACTCGCCGACACCGGCGGCGCCAGCGATCCCGACGTGGAGGCCCAGCTGATCATGGTCGGCGAGCAGGTGGCGAGATTCGCCCGCCTCGCCCCGGCGCTGTCCCTGGCTGAGACGTGATTCTCAGCTCGAATGCACGACGGCCGCAACGGCCGTGTTCGCAAAGCCACGCTCGTCCAACCAGTTCGAGATGATATTCGCGGCCTCGGCGAGCTTGGCCTTGCCCTCCGGCCCGCTGAAATAGTGGTTGGCTTGGTCGATGGTGAACTTCGATTTGTCTGCGGCGGCCAGGGCCCCGAACATCAGGTCGGTGTGCTCGCGCGGGCAGGCGTCGTCGGCGCCGGCGGTCATCACCAGGCTGGGAACCGTGATGCGCGGGCCGGCCTCGACCGAATCGAACTGTGCGTCGTCCAGACTCCATTGCGAGAGCCAGCCACGCAGTGAATTGAACCGCGCCAACCCCGAAGCGCTGTTGTTCACCACCGCCGGATCTCCAAGATAGGTCCAGTTTGGCCGTCGTTGATTGGGATCGACCGTGGGGTCGATCCAGCGCGGGTCGGCCATGGTGCCATGGACGATGAAACAATACTCGTCGTGCTCCCGTCCGGCCGCCTTGAGGGCGGCGAGCTTGTCGCGCGCGAAGGCGCTGATCTTGCGGTTGCGGGCGACCTGGGCCTGCCGATAGGTGGCGAGAAAGGCCTGCGAATAGGGCGGCCGGTCGGGGTTGCCGGGATCGTAGAGGTCGAGCGCGGCATCGCGCGAGTCGAGATCGTTCTCGTTGGTGATCGAAGCGTCGAGTTGGCCGGTGAGCAGCCGGTGCCGGCTGCGGTGAGAGGCGACCAGCATCAAGGCGTCGCCGGCAATGAGCTCGGCGCCGGCGAGCGGCGTCGGCTCGCCCGAAGCCGACGTGCGGATGACCGGGGCCTCGGCTTCGGCCTGATAGCCGGCCATCAGCGATCCACCGCCGCTCCAGCCGATCAGGACGATTTTTTTGTAGCCGAGACGCTCGCGGGCGTCGCGGACGCAGGCGGCCAGGTCGAGCACGACGCTCTCCATCTCCAGGGCGGCGTCGCCATTGGAGTAGCGCGAGGCGCAGGCGATCACATGGTGGCCGACGCGCGCCAGCTGCGGGAAGATCGGCAGGTAAGCCGGCGCGCCGATCGGGTGCATGGCGATGAGCGCCGTGTCGGAGGGGCTTTCGCTGCGCATCAGTTGCGCCTGCAGCACGACGGCGTCGTCGATCGCGCCATAGACATCCTTACGCACCCGCTGTTCGCGGTGGACGATGAGGTAGGGCGTGCGGCTGTAGCGAACGGCGGACATGTTCGGCACTCCTTGGAGGCTCAGGCGCTCTTGCTGCCCTGGTACTGAGCGCGCAGCTCATGCTTGGCGATCTTGCCGGTGACGTTGCGCGGGAACGTCTCGACGAGCACCAGACGCTTGGGATGTTTGTAGCGAGCGATCTGGCCGGCGCAGACGTCCTGCAGATCCTGCAGGGTGACCGTGCGCCCTTTCGCCGGCGCGACGATGGCCAGGCCCACTTCGCCCCAGCGCTCGTCGGCGACCCCGATCACCGCGACCTCGGCCACCGCGGGGTGCCGCAAAAGAACCTGCTCCACCTCGGCCGGGAACACGTTCTCGCCGCCGGACTTGTACATGTCCTTCACCCGATCGACGATGTAGTAGAAGCCCTCGTCATCCTCCCAGGCGACATCGCCGGTCTTCAGCCAGCCCTCGGGCCGCTGGACCGCGGCCTCGGCCCCCAGATAGGCGCCGATCACCGAGGGTCCGCGCACCCAGATCTCGCCGGGCTCGCCGCGCGCGACATCGCGGCCCTCGCCGTCGACCAGGCGGACCTCGATGTGCATCGCCTTCTGGCCGCACGAACCGGCGCTGATCTTGTCGAGCCTGTCGGGATTCATCGACGTGACCGTTGGACCAGTCTCGGTGCCCCCGTACTGGGTCATGAACCGCACGTCCTTGGCGGCGAAGGCCGCGCGCAGGCCGTCGGTCAGCCGGCCGCCGGCGCAGATCAGCCGCCGGAGGGTGGAAAAGTCGGCCGCGGCGAACGTCGCGCTGTCGGCCATGGCCTGGTACATCACCGGCGGCAGCGCCATGTGCGTGACCTTGTGGGCGGGATCGCCGACATAGGCGCTGGTGGCGGCGGGATCGAACCTGGGACTGACGGTCACCTCACCGCCGAAATAGAGGACCGGATTGGCCAGGCTGTTGAGTCCGCCGGCGTGAAACAGCGGGATCGGCAGGAACACGTGGCAGCCCGGTTCGCTGGTGGCGCAGAACTGCGCCTGGTTGAGCGCCTGCCAGACGATGCCTGAGAGCGTGACGATCGCCGCCTTGGGTTTTCCCGTGGTGCCGGAGGTGAACAGGATCTGCAGCGGCGCGTCCGCATCGATGCCGTCGCTGAGCGTGGCGCCCGGTCGAAGCATCGCCTCGAGCTCCCCGCCCGCATCCCAATTCAAAATTCGCGGAATCCCCGCCGCCTTCGCGACCGTCGTGGCCAGGTCTTGCCATACACTGTCGGTAATCATCAGCGCCGGACGCAAACCCTCGCATAGGGCGGCAAGTTCGAGCGCGGTGTTGCGGAAATTGAGCGGCGCCCACACCAGCCCGGCGCGCGCGCAGGCGAATTGCAGCTCGAAGTGGCGCAGGTCTCCGTTCGAGAGATTGACGATCCGATCGCCGCGGGCAAGGCCAAGGCCATGGACCAAGGCGTGGGCGATCTGGCCGACCCGGACGTCGAGTTCGGCCCAGGTCCGGGTCTCGCCGCCTTCGTGGTTGCCCAGAGCGGGGGCGGCCGGCTGCGTGCGGGCGTAGTGCGCCACCCAATCCGCGGCCGGGACCCTCATCCTATCCTCCGTGCAGTCTGTCGCCGGTGAAGAATGCCTAACACTGATGGGTTTTCGGCGCAATCGATCGTGTCGCCAGCCGCCGCGGGAATCGAAAACGGTCGCGCTGGCGGCCGGTATTGGCTAACAACGGCGTTAGTAGGACTGCAACAGGAACTCCGCTCCCATGGGCCGGCCAAAGCATAATTTGATTTCGCGCCGGCGAACCCTCGAGGTGGCGCTCCGCATTGTCGACGAGGAAGGGCTGGACGCCCTCAGCATCCGCCGCCTTGGAACCGAACTCAATGTGCACGGCATCTCGCTCTATCATCACTTCAACAACAAAGAAGCCATCCTGGTCGGCGTCTGCGAACTTGCGCTGGCCAACGTGCGTACGCCGCACAGCACCGGCGGCGACTGGCGCGAATGGCTAGTCAACAACGCCACCGAATACTGGAAGGCGCTCCGCGCCCACCCCAATCTCATCCCGGTCCTCATGCGTCGCCACCCCCTGCGCATTGGACTGACTGAACACAACGCCACCGCCGGCCTTCTGGCCGTGCAGGGCGTACCCCCGGGGGCCATCATGCCGATGATGGAGGGGTTGGAGTCGCTCGCCTTAGGGTGCGCGGCCTATGAGTCAGGCGTCACCGCCGA
>DASXMK010000204.1:0-4147 GCA_036495705.1 Caulobacteraceae bacterium
CTGGTCAGTGAGCCCGAGGGCGCGCGGCTTGCGGAAGGCGCCCTGGACGGGGCCCGCCGCGGGGCCTCTCTAACCCAAAGGCTCCTGGCCTTTTCGCGTCTGCAGCCGCTCAAGCCCACGTCGGTGGATGTCGCCAGGAGCGTCAACGACGTCGCCGACATGCTGCGCCGCACCCTGGGCGAGCCGGTGCTCATCGAGGCTGTGGCCGCCGGCGGCTTGTGGCAGGCCCATATCGACGCCGCCCAGCTCGAATCCACTCTGGTGAACCTGGCCATCAACGCCCGCGACGCCATGCCCGAGGGCGGCAAGCTGACCATCGAGAGCAGCAACGTCTATCTCGACCGCGCCTATGCCAACCGGCACGACGACGTGGAGCCAGGTCAATATGTCATGGTGGCGGTCACCGATACCGGCGGCGGCATCGCCCCCGACATCATCGACAACGTCATCGAGCCATTCTTCACCACCAAGCCGACCGGCCAAGGGACGGGGCTTGGCCTCAGCCAGGCCCACGGCTTCATCAGGCAGTCCGGCGGTCACATGCGCATCTACAGCGAGGTGGGCGTGGGGACGACGGTAAAGCTTTACCTGCCGCGGTCCACCGCGCTGGCCGAGCCGGCCAGGCCCGCGCCCGCCAAGCCGCGACAGGCGAGTCGGCGCAATCTGACCGTTCTGCTGGCCGAGGACGAGGCGGGCGTGCGCGATTTCGCGGAACAGGCCCTGAGCGAGCTGGGGTACGACGTGCTGGCCGCGTCCAGCGGGGCCGAGGCCCTGAAGATCCTCGATGGCGGTCCCGACGTCGCCCTCCTGCTTACCGACGTGGTGATGCCCGAGATGAACGGCCGCGCCCTGGCCGACGCGGCGGTCAAAAGCGTCCCGGCCCTCAAGGTGGTGTTCATGACCGGCTATACGCGCAACGCCATCGTCCACAACGGCGTGCTGGACGTCGGGGCCCGGCTGGTGAACAAGCCGTTCACCGTCGCCGAGCTCGGAGACGAGCTCGATGCGGCCCTGAGCGCGCCGTGAGCACAAGGAGCGAGCCATGAAATATCGCCGCCTGGGGGCCAGCGACCTTGAGGTCTCCGAAATCTCCCTGGGCTCCTGGCTCACCTACGGCGTCGGCGTGGAGCGCGATGCGGCCAAGGCGTGCGTGGACCGGGCCTTCGATCTGGGAATCAATTTCATCGATACGGCCAACGTCTACGGCCGCGTGGCGGCGGAGAGCTTTCTGGGCGAGGCGCTCGCCGGGCGTCCGCGGTCCAGCTATGTGCTGGCCACCAAGGTGTTCGGCGAGATGGGCCCCGAGGACCGTGGCCTGTCAGCGGCGCAAATCGCTAAGCAGATCGACGCCTCGCTTTCCCGGTTGCGCACCGACTATGTCGATCTCTACCAGTGCCACCGCTATGACCCGGAGACGCCCCTGGAGGAAACCATGGCGGCGCTGAGCGAGGTGGTGAAGGCCGGAAAGGCGCGCTGGATCGGCTTTTCGGAGTGGTCGCCAGCGAACATAGAGGCGGCGTTCGCACTCACCGGTGTGGAGCGGTTCGTTTCCAGCCAGCCGCAATATTCACTGCTGTGGCGCCGGCCTGAGGAGAAGGTGATCCCCATCTGCCGCGCGCACGGCGTCTCCCAGATCGTCTGGTCGCCGCTGGCCCAGGGTGTGCTGACCGGAAAATACGCGCCGGGGGCCAAGCCCGCAGGCGACACGAGGGCCGCCAGCCAAGCCATGGGCCGATTCATTGCCGACTGGCTGAGGCCCGATGTATTGAGCGCGGTCGAGCAGTTGAAGCCCTTGGCCGCGCAGGCCGGCTGCACCCTCACCCAGTTCGCCCTGGCCTGGGTGCTGCGCGAGCCCAACGTCGCCTCGGCGATCGTCGGGGCCAGCCGGCCGGCGCAGCTGGAGGAAAACGCCGCCGCCTCGGGCCTGACGGTCGACCCGAACCTATTCGCCCGCGCCGAAGCCATCTGCGCGGAAATCCCCAGAGGCTGAGCGACCCCGAATAACGCGCCTCAGGCGTCCAGCAGGCGGACCCGCAGCTCCATGTTCGAATCGGCCATGGCCTTGCTGACCCCGTCGTAGAAGTCCCGCGCCAGGTGGCTGAGGGCGCACGAAGCATAGACCTGCACCCGCACCAGGCCGCCCTTGTAGGCCGGCCACACGCCGTTGATCTGGCCGGTTTCGACGAAGGCGATCTGGGCTTTCAGCTTCTCCCGCAGGGCCTGCAGGTGCGGCCGGTCTTCCGGCGGTCGCCAGCTCAGCGGATCGCTGACCACGAGCACCGGAATGTCCTCTTCCTCCTCAAGGAAGATGTAGTCGATAATATTGGTCTCAAGCACAGACACGATCTTGCCCCCCCTTCTAAGGCGTCGACCGAATCAGGACCTTAATCGGATTTCGTCCGCGCACGGCGCGACATCTCGCCGCCCACGGGAGATTACCGCCGCCTAGTGGCGAAAACCGCGCACCCCGGTGAAGGCCATGGCGATGCCGGCCTCGTCGGCGGCGGCGATGACCTCCGCATCGCGGATAGAGCCGCCGGGCTGGATAACCGACGTCGCGCCCGCCTCCACCGCCTGTAACAGCCCGTCGGCAAAGGGAAAAAAGGCGTCCGACGCGCACGCCGAGCCTTCAGCCAGCGACCGCGGCAGGCCGGCGGCTTCGGCCGCTTCGGCGGCGCGCAGGGCGGCGATGCGAGCGGAATCGCGCCTGTTCATCTGGCCGGCGCCGATGCCCGCGGTTTGACCATTTTTCGCGAACACGATGGCGTTGGACTTCACGTGCTTGGCGACGGTGAAGGCGAACAGCATATCGCGCAGTTCGTCCGCGCTCGGCTGGCGGCGGGTGACGACGGTGAGGTCGGCGACGCTCAGGCGGGCCGTGTCGCGGGCCTGGACCAGGAAGCCGCCAGCCACCGAGCGGAAGGAGTCGCCGCCGGCCAGCGGGTCGGGCAGGCCGCCGGTGACCAGCAAGCGCAGGTTCTTCCGCCGGGCGAAGACGGCGATGGCTTCGTCGTCGGCTTCGGGGGCGATCACCACCTCGGTGAAGATCTCGGCGATGCGTCGGGCCGCAGCCTCGTCCAGGCGCCGGTTCACGGCCACGATGCCGCCAAAGGCCGAGACCGGGTCGCACTGCAGGGCCCGCTCGTAGGCGGCTTCGAGCGTCTCGCCCAGGGCGACGCCGCACGGGTTGGCGTGCTTGATGATGGCGACCGCGGCGCTCGCCGCCGGGTCAAACTCGGCCACCAGTTCGAGCGCGGCGTCGGTGTCGTTGATGTTGTTGTATCCCAACGCTTTGCCCTGCAGCTGGCGAGCGGTGGCGACCCCCGGACGGGGGTTCTCGAACACATACAATGCCGCGGCCTGGTGCGGGTTCTCGCCGTAGCGCATGGCTTGCCGCAGGCGTCCGGCGATGGTCTTCCGCTCCGGCCAGTCCTCGCCCTGGCCGCGCGCGAACCAGGCGGCGATGGCCCCGTCATAGGCGGCGGTGCGGGCGTAGGCGCGCCCGGCCAGCCGCCGTCGCAAGGCCAGGGACGTGCCGCCGTCGGCCTGCAACGCCTCCATGACTTCGACGACGTCGGCCGGCTCGACGCATACGGCCACATAGGCGTGGTTCTTGGCCGCCGAGCGGATCATCGCCGGGCCGCCAATGTCGATGTTTTCGATCGCCGTAGCGAAATCGGCTCCGCCGGCAATGGCGGCCTCGAAGGGATAGAGATTGACGTACAGCAGGTCGATGCCGGCGATCCCATGCGCCTCCATGGCCCGGGCGTGGTCGGGCGCGTCGCGCACGCCGAGCAAGGCGCCGTGTACGCCCGGGTGCAGGGTCTTGACCCGCCCGTCCATCATTTCAGGAAATCCGGTGATTTCGGAAACGTCCCTGACCGGGATCCCAGCGGCGGCGATCGCCCCGCGGGTGCCGCCGGTCGAGATCAGTTCGACCCCCAGATCGGCGAGGTCGCGGGCCAGTTCCACAAGGCCAGTCTTGTCGGAGACCGAGATCAGTGCGCGGCGGATCGGCGCGAAATCAGGGGCCGGAGGAAAGGTGCTCGCGCTCACTCCGCACCCCTCAGGGCGGCGATGTTGGCCGCGTAGCGCTCGGCGCCGCCCCGGAATACGGCGCTGCCGGCGACCAGGGCCGTGGCCCCAG
>DASXMK010000205.1:0-3340 GCA_036495705.1 Caulobacteraceae bacterium
CCGCCAACCGCGCCGATGTCGAGCGGGCGCGGGCCGCCTGTCGCTCCACCGCCCGCCTCGAGGCGAGCGCTCCCATGCGGGCGCAGATGATCGCCGCCCTTCAGGCCTGGCGCGACACAGCCCCGGTGCGCGGCCGCCGGCTTGAACACATCGACCACGCCGGCTGGAGCCTCGATCTGGAAGCTGCGCCGCTGGGGGTGGTCGGGTTCGTGTTCGAGGGCCGGCCGAACGTTTTCTCCGACGCCGCCGGGGTGGTGCGCGGCGGCAATACCGCCGTCTTCCGCATCGGCTCGGACGCGCTCAGCACCGCCCAGACCATGGCCGCGGCCGCCCTGCAGCCGGCGCTGGCCGCCGCCGGCCTGCCGCCCGCGACCGCGGTGCTGGTGGAAAGCCCCGAGCGCGCCGCCGGCTGGGCGATGTTCGCCGATCCGCGGTTGGCGCTGGCGGTGGCGCGCGGCTCGGGCCCGGCCGTGGCTCAGCTGGGGGCGGTGGCTCGCCAGACCGGCACGCCGGCCAGCCTACACGGGACCGGCGGGGCGTGGATGGTCGCCGACGCCAGCGCCGATCCGGCCCGACTGGCCGCGGCGGTGGCCAATTCCCTCGACCGCAAGGTGTGCAACACCCTCAACGTCGGCTGCATCGTCCGCGCCCGGGCGGCCGAGCTGGTCCCGGTGTTCGTCGAGGCCCTGTGGGCCGCGGGCGAGGCGGGCGGCCATGGCGCGCGGCTGCACGTGGACGCGGCGGATGCCAGCTGGATCCCCGAGCGCTGGCGGACGGCGCGGGTGCGGGCCCGGCGGGCCGACGGCGACCACGACGAGCCGTTCGTGGAGGCGCACGAGGCCCCGGACCTTGGCGCCGAATGGGAGTGGGAGGCGACGCCGGAGGCGTGGCTGAAAGTGGTCGAGGACGTCGACGCGGCGATCGCCCTCTTCAATGCCGTCAGCCCGCGCTTGGCCGCCTGCCTGATCAGCCAGGACGCGGCCGCTCAGGCGCGCTTCTACGCCCGCATCGACGCCCCGTTCGTCGGCGATGGCTTCACGCGCTGGGTCGATGGCCAATACGCGCTTGGCAAGCCCGAGCTCGGCCTCTCCAATTGGCAGTCGGGGCGCCTGTTCGCCCGCGGCGGGGTGCTCTCGGGCGATGGCATCTACACCATCCGCGCGCGCATGCGGCAGAGCGACCCGGCGCTCAAGCGCTAGTGTCCGACTCCCTCGCCGAGGCGTCCTCACTGGCGATCTTGGCCAGGAACTCCCGCAACTGGAAAAGGCTGACGTCGTCCACCGTGCCTTCTCCTTCGCGGAACGGCTGGTCGAGGTGGGCGATCAGCATGAGCGAATAGATGAACATGTAGCCCACGAAGACCAGGATCAGCGTCGATTCCCAGGCCCCCGTCGTCCTCAGGAACAGGAGCACGAACAGGATCGCCACCACCAAGGTCTGCACCAGCACGTGGACCGAAGGCGCGAACTCCATCTTCTGGATGTAGGCGACGCGAAAGATCGAACGGCGCAGCGTGTCCTGTTCGGTTTTCAGCCGCACGATGAAGCGATCGGAGAGATTCAGTTGCTCTAGCCGCGTGAACAGCGGTGAGAGTTCGTCCACCCGCGCCACCGCGGCGGCGAGGTCGCTGTGGGCGGCTTTGAGGCCCAACCCCTCGTCGAACGCCTCGACGATGTTGACGAGCGTGGTTCGGAAGGCGGCCATGTCGACGGCAGGTTCACTAAGCGAGAAGTTCAGCACGTCGTCGTGGATCGCCTCCAGGGCCGTGCGGATTTCGGCCGGCATGCGCTCGGCTTCGCGGTAGTCGCCAAGCACTTGCGAGAGCAGGAAGCCGATCAGGAAAATCGCTCCGGCGATCAGGCTGGGCACCAGAGCGTCGAGCGGCATGAACTCGTAGCCCAACGCGTGGACGCCGGCCTTGATCAGCACCAAGACAATGAGGACCGGCAGCACCCGCAGGAAGAGGTGAAAGCGCTTGGCGATGCTCATGCCGTCGGCGTCTCCGCGCGTTCAAAGGGCGCGGGCCTCACCTGTTTCCGGCGCAGCGCGATGCGGTGGGACGCTAGGGGTCTTCGGTGACAGTTTCTTGATTGCCCAGCCGCTGCTGTTTTCCACCACCTCAGATGATCAGGGGATCGGCCAGTCGCCAACGGCCCGGCGCGCCCTCAGCGCTGATCACGGCCTAATCGTCGGTCGGTTCGACGGCCCCGATCAGCAGCTCTTCCTCGATCTTGGTGGCGTTGCCGCGCACCTCGGTCTCGATGGCCGCGGCGATGTCCGGATTGGCTTTGAGGAATTCGCGCACATTGTCGCGCCCCTGGCCGATGCGCTGGCTATTCCACGAGAACCACGAGCCGGACTTCTCGATCACCCCGGCCTTGACCCCCAGATCGATGATCTCGCCGAGCTTGGAGATGCCCTGGCCGTACATGATGTCGAACTCGACCTCGCGGAACGGCGGGGCGACCTTGTTCTTGACCACCTTGACCCGGGTGTTGTTGCCGACGACCTCGTCGCGCAGCTTGACCGTGCCGGTGCGGCGGATGTCGAGGCGCACCGAGGCGTAGAACTTCAGAGCGTTGCCGCCTGTGGTGGTCTCCGGGCTGCCGTACATCACCCCGATCTTCATGCGGATTTGGTTGATGAAGATCACCAGGGTCTGGGTCTTGGCGATCGAGGCGGTGAGCTTGCGCAGGGCCTGGCTCATCAGCCGCGCCTGCAGGCCGGGCAGGCTGTCGCCCATCTCGCCCTCGATCTCGGCCCTGGGCGTCAGCGCGGCCACCGAATCGATGACCACGATGTCGACCGCGCCCGAGCGCACCAGGGTGTCGACGATCTCCAGGGCCTGTTCGCCGGTGTCCGGCTGGGCGACCAGCAGGTCGTCGAGATTGACCCCGAGCTTGTAGGCGTAGGAGGGATCCAGCGCATGTTCGGCGTCGACGAACGCGGCCGTGCCGCCGGCCTTCTGCACCTCGGCCACCACGTGCAAAGCCAGGGTGGTCTTGCCGGAGCTTTCGGGGCCGAAGATCTCCACCACCCGGCCTTTGGGCAGGCCGCCGATGCCGAGCGCCAGGTCGAGCCCGAGCGAGCCGGTGGGGATGGATTCGATCTCCACCACCTTGCCTTTCTCGCCCAGCTTCATCACCGCGCCTTTGCCGAAGGCCCGGTCGATCTGGGTGAGGGCGGCCTCGAGGGCCCGCTGCTTGTCCATCGCTTCCTTGTCCAACAGGCGCAATGCCGTTTGCATGACGAGGCCCTCCGTTATTTCATAGCCGGCGCGGGTGCGCAACGCGAGGCCGAGGCATCGTACCCGTTTCGTTCTGTAACGCAATGCGAAAAC
>DASXMK010000206.1:0-2462 GCA_036495705.1 Caulobacteraceae bacterium
ATTGTCGTCGATTTGGAGCACGGCCATCCCGTCGGCGGCGAACACCCGACCCCGCGCCGCCGATCCGAACTTCAGCGCATTATCCACCAGATTGGTGATGAGCCGCCTGAGGGCCACCGGGTCTCCGTCGACCACTACCCGGTCGGACGATTCGGCCGAAGAATCGGCGCCAGTTTCCGCCGCTTCGTCCATTATCGTCTCCACCAGCGAGGTGATTTCGAGCTTGACCCGTTCCCGCGGCCGCGAGGCGTCGCGGACGAACGCCAATGTTGCGGCGACCATGGCCTCCATCTGGTCGATATCCGAGGCCAGCTTGCCTTTCACCTCGTCGGGAACGCCCTCGATCCGAAAGCGCAGACGCGTCAAAGGTGTCCTCAGGTCGTGGGCGATGGCTCCGACCATCTCGGTTCGGTCGGCGACATATTGGCGCAGGCGTTCCTGCATTTCATTGAAGGCCTTGACCGCCAGGGTGACCTCAGCGGGGCCATTGATCTCGAGTCGCGGCGCGCGCGGGTCCCGTCCCAATCTCTCCGCGCCCGCGGCGAGGGCCGAGATCGGCGCGGCAAGCCTGCGGGCGAACCACCAAGCAAGGGGAGACACCGCCACAGCGGCTATGGCCAGAACCAGAACCAGCCTCTGCTGCCAGGGATCGATGCCGAAGGTGCTTGCCGGCTCGACCACGAGCCACTGGTCAGGCCCCTGGCGGACGCCGATCTGGAAGGCGCCCAGCAGGATGGGGGCCTCTCCGTCGACCCATTGGGCAGCGTGTTGCGGCCTTGGCGAGGCGCCGAGGGCTACGATCCGCGGGCCCTTTTGGGCGATCACGACGCTTTCCGGCGGCAGGCCTAAGTCGCGGGCCATGTTTGCCCGAAATCGGAGCCGCCTTCGGCCCTGGGTCGTGGCCGCCGGCGGCCCGCTCGTCCTATGCACGTTGAGGTCTCGCCCATCGGGGGTCTGAGTCGGCCCGACCTTCCGAATGGCCTGAAGGACATCCGACACGGTGTACACATCCGGCGGGGGCGGCGGCAGATTGAGCATGACCACAACCGTGGTGATCTCGGCTGCGATCAGAGCGGCCACCACCAGGCCCAGGGCCTGCAGGAACAGGGGCGTACTCGGGAACCGGTGTCTCACGGCGTTCGCGAAACCCGAGGCGCGAACAGATAGCCTTCGTTGCGGACCGTCCGGATGAGCTCCTGGCCATCGCCGCCGCCGTCGAGCTTGCGGCGCAGCCGGCTGATCTGGACATCGATCGCCCGGTCGAAAGCCTCCGACCGCGGACCCCGGGCCAGATCAAGCAGCTGATCCCGAGTCAGCACGCGCTGCGGCCGCTCTACAAACGCGCGCAAAAGAGAGAATTCGCCGCTGGACAGGTTGACCACAACGCTCTGCGGAGAGCGGAGCTCGTGGCGCACCAGATCCAGCCTCCATCCTGCGAACTCGCACGCGGCCTGGAGCGGCTCTTCCGTGCCGCGCGGTTCGGCGCGCCGACGCAAAACCGCACGCACCCGGGCCAGTAATTCGCGGGGGTTGCAGGGCTTGGCGAGGTAGTCATCGGCGCCTAGTTCGAGGCCGACGATGCGATCGGTCTCCTCGCCAACGGCGCTCAGCATGATGATCGCGGGCCCGTCGGGTTTTGCCAGCCGCCGACAGATCGACAGGCCGTCTTCGCCCGGAAGCATGACATCCAGCACCACCAAGTCAGGCCGCCGCTTGGCGAGGGCCTTTTCTACGGCCTTGCCATCGGCCGCCGTTTCGACGGCGTATCCGTGACGGGCGAGAAACTCTGAAACCACGTCGCGAATGCCGGGGTCGTCATCGACGACCAGAATGTGTTCCTGGACCCGATCACCCGCCTCGGTCACAGACTGTTCGTCCATGGGGCGAAACCCTGCGCTCTGGCTTTGCCGGGCCGATGTCGCGAATGAAACAATCTTTCAATCCTCAAGTCATGTCCTGCCCGCGACATCTAGCGAGGTCGACTACGGCCTCGTCCGGGCCTTCGTCGCCTGCAGGCGCATCGCCGCGGAAGGATAGGGCGTCTCGGCCAGGTCGCAAGGCTCGGAAGCGCACATTGCCCGAGCGCGAGCAAGCCGCTAGCGTCAAGGGACTCGGCGTCTCGACCGAGGAGGCGAGGATGGTTCATGGCTAGCGTGACACAGGGGGGCATCGGCCTCGGGCGCATCTTCCAGCGCAAGAGCGTCGCTCAAATTCAGAGCGATCTTGCGCAAGGCGAACTGAAACGGACCCTCGGCGCCCTCAATCTGGTCCTGCTCGGGATCGGCTGCATCATCGGCACCGGGATCTTTGTACTCACCGGCCGGGCGGCGGCGCAGTTCGCCGGACCGGCGATCATGATCTCATTCGTCATCACCGGAGTGCTCTGCGCCTTCGTGGCCCTTTGCTACGCGGAACTGGCCTCGGCCCTGCCCGTGTCGGGGTCGGCCTATTCCTACGCCTAC
>DASXMK010000207.1:0-5019 GCA_036495705.1 Caulobacteraceae bacterium
GCTCTCTTCCCCCTTCACAAGGGGGAAGCACCGGCGAAGCCGGGGATGGGGGATCGCTGCGCCAGCGCTGGGGCCCTTAAGCCGCCGCGGCCGGGCGCTTGCGCACGAACAGCGGCCGGGGGTCGAACCCCAGGCCGGCGACGCCGCCGGAGGTTAGCAGACCGACCTCCGCCAGCAGGATCGGGATGGCCCATTTGTGCGGGGCGGCGATGTAGCGCGGCTGCCAAAGCGGGTCATATTTGTCCTTGAACCGGCGCACGCCGCTGAAATTGTAGATCTCTTCCCCGCGTTCAAAGAGCAGGCGGCCGACCCGGGACATCATCGGGGCCAGGCGGCGCTCCTCGAGACCGGCCAGCGGGGCCATGCCGAATTCGAACGCCTGGTAGCCCTGCTCCTGGCCCCAGCGCATCAGTTCGACGAACAGGAAGTCCATGACGTTCTTGGGGGCGTCGTCGGCGTAGCGCATCAGGTCCATGGAGAAGGTCGACCCCAGGCCGGTGGTCCACAGGGTGGCGAAGGCGACGATGCGCCCCTCGGCGCGGACGATGGCCAGGGGAAACTCCGACACATAGGCCGGCTCGAAGCCGCCGAGGCTGAAGGTCTTTTCGCCGCCGGCATGGTGCGACAGCCATTGGTCGGAGACCGCCTTCAGCGCTCCGATCAGCGCCGCGCCTTCGCCGGCGGGGACGACCTCGAAGCACCCGCCCTCCTCGCCGGTGCGCCGCCAGCTGCGGCGAATATTGCCCAGGCGCCGGCCCTCGACGGAAAAGCTCTCCAGCGGCACGGCGGCGGTCTCGCCAACCTTCTGAATGGCGAAGCCGAGTTCGACCAGGTCCGGCAGCGCCTCGGGGCCAACGCCGTACACGCCGGCCCGGGCGGCGTGGGCGTCGGCCAGCTCACGGAAGCGCCACAGGAGGTCGAGCTGCTCGGCCCGGCGCCCGACCGGCGAGCCGAGCGCGATCCACGAGCGGCCGCGCACCCCGAACATCAGAAAGCTCTTGCCGCTGTCGGAGAAGAGAAACCGCTTGTCGCCGCGCAGGGCCAGGTTCGAAGCCGGCTCGGCCGCCTCGGCGGAACTCAGGATCGCCCGCACGCGGCCGAAATCGGGGTCGGCCTCGCCGACCACCGGCGGCGTCGCCGGGGTCGCCATCAGACGCCACACGCCAATGGCCAGCAAGGCCGCCGCCGCCCCGGCCGAAGAGCGGATCGCCCGGGCCGCGTCCTGGTCGCCCATCACCCGCAGCAACGAGGTGTTGGCGTAGTCGAGGTTCTGGAACGACCACCAGCCGACCAAGCCGGCCCCGGCCAGGGCGGCCAAGGCCGACAGGATCCACCCTGGGGTGACCTCCAGGCGAGAGAGCCGGGCAGCGCGCGGGAACGCCCTCTGGAACGGCGCCAGCAGCACCAGCAGGCCCACGAGGATGACCGATTCCTCAAAGTCGAAACCCTTGAACAGGGCCAGGACGGCGGCCAGGGCCAACACCGCTTCGCTGGCCGCCCAGGCGGCGTCCAGCCGCCGCGACAGGCCGAAAGCCAGCATCAGCAGGACGACGCCGAGGATCGAGGACACGAAGCTGCTGATCTCGATGAGGACGATCGGCGTGTGCTCGGCCAGCCATACGAAGCGGCCGGGGTCTGACGGGGTCGCTCCCGAGGCCAGCAGCATCACCCCCGCCGCCGCGGTCAGCGCCGCCATGACGTTCGGGGCGCCGGCGAAAATCGCTGGCCGAAGGTCATTGAGCCGTGGCATCGAATCCTTCGCCCTGCTCCGCCCGCCAGAGTGTGTGCCCGAAAAGGCCGAGGCCGGCAATCAAGGCCGCAAGCGCGGCCCTTGCGCGCGCCGGGCAAGGCGTTCATGGACCAAAAGGCTCGACGGGCGCCAAGCGCCTGCCCGCACGGAGAGGCTCGGCCGATGACGCAATCGGGGTCGACGACAAGACGCCACGAGGCGGCGCTTGAGCCGGACCTGCCGATCATCGACCCGCACCACCACCTGTGGGATCGGCTTACGCTGATGCGCGGCGAGCAGCGCGCGCCCCGGCACAGCTTCGAAATGGTGATCGAACGGGCCCCCCGCTACCTGCTTGACGAGCTGCTTGCTGATCTCAAGAGCGGCCACAAGGTCATCGCCACCGTCTACATGGAATGCGGGGCCATGTACCGGCAGGACGGCCCGCCGGCTTTGCGTCCGGTCGGTGAGACCGAGTTCGTCAACGGAGTGGCGGCGATGAGCGCCAGCGGCCTCTATGGCGAGGTGCGCGCCTGCGCCGGCATCGTCGGCCATGCCGACCTCAAGCTCGGCGCGGCTGTGCGCGAGGTTCTGGAGGCCCATCTCGCCGCCGGCGGCGGGCGCTTCCGCGGCGTGCGCCAGAGCGCCTCGTGGGACGCCGACGCCAATGTCCTGGGCCCGCTGTCGCGCAACCAGCCCGGCCTCTATGGCCGCGACGATTTTCGCCAGGGCTTCGCCGAACTGGCCCCGCTGGGCCTTTCGTTCGACGCCTGGATGCTGGAGCCGCAGCTTCCCGACCTCGCCGCTCTGGCCAAGGCGTTCCCGGACACCTCCATCGTCCTCGATCACGTGGGCACGCCGCTCGGCATCGCCAGCTATTCCGGCCGGCGCGAAGAACGCTTCTCGGTCTGGCGCGACAATATGCGCGGCCTAGCCGCCCTGCCCAACGTGTCGGTCAAGATCGGCGGCCTGGCCATGCCGTTCCCCGGCTTCGCCTCGTTCATGTCCGAACCCTCGGCCTCGGCCAGGGCCCTGGCCGAGGAATGGCGGCCCTATGTCGAGACCTGCATCGCCGCCTTTGGCGTCACCCGGTGCATGTTCGAGAGCAATTTCCCGGTCGACATCGGCAGTTGCGACTATGCGACCCTGTGGAACG
The DNA here is from genome assembly GCA_036495705.1 of Caulobacteraceae bacterium. Lineage (GTDB taxonomy): Bacteria > Pseudomonadota > Alphaproteobacteria > Caulobacterales > Caulobacteraceae > Acaudatibacter. The sequence goes on from DASXMK010000207.1 coordinate 2,886, forward strand.
CCTTCAAGGTCATCGCTCAATACTATTCGGCGGATGAAAAAACCTATCTGTTCAGCGACACCGCGCGCCGGGTCTACCGGCTGGACGTCTGAGGGTAGGTCGGGAGAGGCCATGCACTATCAGGAACTGAAGAAGGCCTGGGCGGAGCTGACGGCGGTCGGCGCGACGTTCGAAACCGCCACAATCCGGCTGCGCGGCAATCCGTGCCTCACCTACAGGAACGCGCCGCCGAACGTGCGCGCCCTGTGGCTCGCCACGGCCGCCTACGGCGATCGCGAATACATGGTCTATCAGAACGAGCGCCTGACCTACGCTGAGGCGCACAAGGCGGTGAACGCCATCGCCGGCTGGTTGGTCGAACACGGCGTCGCCCCCGGCGAGCGGGTGGCGATCGCCATGCGCAACTATCCCGAATGGCTGCTGATCTATTGGGCCTGCGTCTCCATGGGCGTCGCCGTGGTCGGCATGAACGCCTGGTGGGTGAGCGAAGAGCTGGCTTACGCCGTCGCCGACTCGGCCCCCAAGGTGATGTTCTGCGACGCCGAGCGCCTGGACCGCGTCGCCGAGCGGCCGCGGATGGCCGAGGGCGTGACCCTGGTGGCCGTGCGCGCCGAGCCGGGCCCCCTGGGCGCGCTGGCCTGGGACGAGGTCATCGCCCATCCCGGCTCGCTGCCGGCGGTGGACGTCGATCCCGACGCCGACGCCTGCATCTTCTACACCTCCGGCACCACCGGCGTTCCCAAGGGCGCCCAGCTCACCCACCGCGGTTGCATCGCCAACCTGTTCAGCATGATGTTCTCGGCCCAGGTCCAGGCCCTGGCCACCAGCCGCGCCACCGGCCTCGCCATCGACCCGACCGCCCCGCCGCCGATCCCGGTGGGCCTGCTCACCACCCCAATGTTCCACGTTACAGCAAATAATTGCGGGGCTTATGCGGTGACGGCGGCCGGGGGCAAGATGGTGCTGATGTACCGCTGGGACGCGGGCGAGGCGCTGCGTCTCATCGCCCAGGAGAAGGTGACGGCCATGAGCGGCGTGCCGGTCATGGCGCGCGAGGTGATCAATCACCCGGATTTCGGCAAATACGACATTTCCAGCCTGATGAGCCTGGCCGGCGGCGGCGCCCAAGTGCCGCCCGATCTGGTCGGCAAGATCGACGAGGCGGTCGACACCGCCCGCCCCGGCACCGGCTACGGCATGACCGAAACCTGCGGCATCATCACCTCGGTGTCGGCCGATTTCTATGTCGACAAGCCCGACAGCGCCGGGCCGGTGATGCCGTGCTACGCCTTCAAATGCGTCGACGACGCCGGCGACTCGGTCGGCGAAGGCGAAGTCGGCGAGCTGTGGGTGCGCGGGGCCCAGGTGATCAAAGGCTACCTCAACCGCCCCGAAGCCACCGCCGAGGCGATCACCGACGGCTGGCTGCACACCGGCGACATCGCCCGGGTCGACGAGGACGGCTTCCTGTTGATCGTCGATCGCAAGAAGGACATGGTCCTGCGCGGCGGCGAGAACATCTATTGCGCCGAGGTCGAGGCGGCGGTCTATCGCCATCCGGCGGTGGCCGAATGCAGCGCTTTCGGGGTCGCCGACGCGCGCCTCGGCGAAGAGGTGGCCCTGGCCGTGGTGCCGCGGGCCGGCGATAGCCTCTCGCCCGAGGCCCTGCGCAAGCACCTCGAGCCGATTATGGCTAGACATAAGATCCCGCGCTACATCTGGGTCCTGGCCGAGCCGCTGCCGCGCAACGCCAGCGGCAAGTTCCTCAAGCGCGAGCTGAAGGAGCGGCTGTCGCTGGCCGAAGCGGCCTGACTATTTAGCGGCGCGGGGAAATCGCCGCCCGCTTCCGGGGGGAGGAAGCGGGCGGCGAAGCGGCGCCGGCGGCTCGAAACGGGCCGGCGGCGCCTATTCCATGCTGTCCAGGGCGCGCTGGAAGCGTCCGGCGTGCGATCTTTCGGCCTTGGCCAGGGTCTCGAACCAGTCGGCGATCTCGTCATAGCCCTCTTCGCGGGCCGTGCGCGCCATGGCCGGATACATGTCGGTGTATTCGTGCGTCTCGCCGGCGATCGCTGCCTTGAGGTTATCGCCGGTGGCGCCGATCGGCTTACCCGTCGCGGGGTCGCCGACTTCCTCG
>DASXMK010000208.1:0-3672 GCA_036495705.1 Caulobacteraceae bacterium
GATCCGTTCTTCAACGCCCAGTTGCGATCCAGCGACGATCCCTACGGGGCCGCTTTCCAGGCGTACAATCGCGAGCAGATCGCCGCGAAAGTCACGCCCGAGCGCCTCGCCGCCTTCGAAGCCTGGGAGCAGGCGCAAGCCGAGCTCTTGGGCCGTCAGCCACCCTCCCCGCAAACCCCGGCTGCGCCGACGCCGCCCCGATCGCTCGCCAACGCCCCTGGAACGGGGCTCGCGGGCCATGCCGCCCTCGAGGTGGCCGACGGAGCCGCGTTCGCCGCGACCATCAGATAGAAAGCTGAGCCCCCATGGCCGAAACCATTCTCGCTTCCGCCAGTCAGAAGCAGGTGTGGATGACCAAGTACTTCCAGGAGTACGTCCGTCTCTCCGGGTACAAGTCGTTCATGTCCAACGCCGACCTCAACAAAGGCGGCATCATCCTCTCGCGCTACGAGCTGCAAAAGGAAGCCGGCAAAACCATCAACGTGCCGTTCATCGGCCGGCTGAAGTCGACCGGCGTCACCGGCTCCGACGTTCTGGACGGTCAGGAAGAGGAACTGACCAACTACAACTGCCCGATCACCATCGACTGGCGCCGCAATGGCGTCCGCGTGCCCAAGTCGCAGCAGTTCCAGACCGAGATCAATCTCCTCAACGCCGGGCGCGACGCGCTGATGGTGTGGGAGGCGGAGAAGCTGCGCGACGACATCACCGACGGCTTCGGCGGGGTGGTGGCCGACACCAACGGGACGTTCGTGAAGATCGGCTCGTCGACCGCGACCCAGCGCAACGCCTGGGCCGCCAACAATTCCGATCGGCTGCTGTTTGGGCACGTGAAGACCAACTATTCGGCCACCTACGCCACGGCGCTCGGTAACATCACCACCGGCTCGGACAAGACCTCGGCGGCGATCATGTCGCTCGGCAAGCGCATGGCGCGCCTGGCCGACCCGCACATCCGGCCGTTCCGGGTGACCACCGACAATGGCCCGCGGGAGTTCTTCGTCGCCTTCCACGGCTCGCGCTCGTTCCGCGACCTGAAGGCCGACAGCTCGATCATCAACTCCGAGCTCTATGCCCGGCCGCGCGAGGGCGACAAGGCCATGGACGGCAACCCGATCTTCCAGGACGGGGATCTGTTCTACGACGGCGTGCTGCACCGCGAGATCCCGGAACTGGACGCCTGGGCCACGGTCACCGGCGTCTACGACGGGTCCGGCAACACTTCGGCCGACGTCAGGCCGATCTTCCTGGCCGGGGCGGGCAGCGTGGCCATCGCCTGGGGCCAGGAGCCGACCCCGCGCACCGACTACATCAAGGACTATGGGTTCCGTCCCGGCGTCGCCATCGAGGAGCTGCTGGGGGTCCGCAAGGTCAACTTCAACGGCGTCCAGAACGGCATGGTCACCGTCCACGTGGCCGCCGCCAGCGACTAACGACTGAACTAGCCCAGTCCCCCTCCACCGCTTCGCGGTCCCCCTCCCCCTGAGGGGGAGGAGAGCGTCGGCGTTCTCTCCCCCCTGTGGGGGGAGGCCCGGCGATAGCCGGGAGGGGGGCTTCGCCACCCCTCTCATCCTCCTTCAACCCTCGGAGCGCGGCAGAGCCGAAAGCCTAACCGTGCGCGAAAGGATCTTCACCTATGGCTACGTTCAATCCCGCCGCCGGCGCGCCCGTCGCCCGTTCGGTTCCCGCCCACGGCCTCAAAGGCTCGCTCAAGGTGGCTTCGGCCATCGTCGCGGTGACCAACGCCCTGGCGCTCAACGACATCGTCAACTTCTTCTATCTGCCGGCCGGGGCCACGGTCCGCGCCGTCAAGCTGATCGCCTCCACGCCGCTGGACACCAACGGCGCGCCGACCCTGACCATCGACGTCGGCTACGCCGGCCATACGGCCGACTTCCTCAGCCAGTCCCTGGCCGGCTCGAGCGCCACCGGCGTCGACAGCGTCGACGTGTTCGCCACCGCCTATGACGTGCAGCTGGCCGCCGACACCCTGGTGTTCGCCACCATCCACGCGGCCGGGACCACCAAGGTCGCCGGCAAACTGCGCCTGGAGATCACCTACACGGTCGACGGCCTGGCTTCGTAAGCGCCCGAGCGACCCGAGCCCCCTCCACCCCTTCACCACCTCCGGAGGCCGCACATGCCATTCGATTCACCGGTGCTGGCCGCCTTCATCGGCGCGGCCGTGATGCTGTTCCTGGGCTCGATCCCGTTCTTCATCGGCTGGGGCTCGATCCACGCCACCCACGAGGCGCTGAAGCTGCGCATCACCTCCCTGGAGGAGCAGATGGCCCAGATCCAGGCGATCCGCGCCGACGTGGCCTACATCCGCGGCCGGCTGGAGCCGCGCCTCAGGGTGGAGAGCGCGTGATGCCCAGGCTTAGCGACAACCAGATCGCCCTGCTGCTGGTGGCCATCCTGGCTGGGGCGCTGATCGTCCAGGCGGTGCCGGGCCAGAACGGGCCGATCGTGGCCGCCCTGGCCGGCGGCCTCCTGGGCTTCCTCAATGGGGCCGGCCAGCTCCCGCAATCCTGAAAGGAGACCTGCATGGCCGCAACCAGTCTTGGAGGCGCGACGGCGGCGCTCAGGGCCTTCGCCGGGGCGCTGCCGCCCTCCACCGCCCGGGACTGCCTGAAGGTGGTCACCGACCTGGCGGTGGCCCTGAAGGCGGAGCTGGCCGGCGCCATCGCGCTCGGCTGTCCCAACATCCCCCTGGTCCGCGGCGTGATCGTCAAGGCGATGATCGCGGTCGTCGGGGCCACCATCGACAACCTCGTCGGCCAGCTATCGGCCAAGATCGGAGCCTGACATGTCGCTGAAGACCCTCGAAATCACCGTCGTCCAGGACCTCAAGGCCTGGGCCATCGCCGCCGACGACTATGCCGAAGGCCTGGTCACCAAGGCGTGGCTGGCGTTCAAGATCATCGTCCTGAGCCTGGCCCCGGGGCTGCTGACCGAGTTCCGCGGCCTGGTGGCCAAAGCCTTGGGCGACATCGAAAGCGGCGATCTGGCCGATATCGAGGCGGGCGTGCTCAATCTCGCCAGCGCCGAGCTGAAAGCCGCCCTGCAGGGGCTGGGCAGCCAGTTCACTCAGGCCCTGATCGTCATCGTCAAGGCGCTCTGAGGGGGCGCTTTGGGGGGTGTGAAAAAATCGTTCAACTTACGTGATTATGCGTAGTTGCCGGGAACGGCGACGCTCGTTACAGAAAGTTCATCCGGTGAGAGCAGCGGCCCTGCCTAGGGGGCGCCGAGGCGGCCCGATCGCACAACGATCGGGCCGTTTTCACATCCGCTAAAAGACCCGCCCGCTCCACGTCCAATGATCGCACCCGCCCCTCGGGGTGATGGACGTTTCGTCATCGCGAAGGCATAAGGCGGCCGTGAGCCAACGGAGCGAAGTCGTGTCCGACAGGCAGCGCAGACGGCACTATGGCTTGACCCTGGTTCAGATCCTCACGCCCTTCCTGGTCCTCGGAGCCGTGGCCCTGGCCGGTCTCCTGCTGACCACGCGCTGGGTTGCAGGGGTGTGAAAAAAACGTTCAAAATACGTAATTATACTTAGTTGTTCGATTCGGGGCCGGCGGTTAGCAAGCGGCCTCATCCGGTGAGACCAACGGCCCCCGCCTAGGGGGAGCCGAGGCGGCCCGATCGCACCCGCGGTCGGGTCGTTTT
>DASXMK010000209.1:0-3080 GCA_036495705.1 Caulobacteraceae bacterium
GGCTGATCGCCCAGCCTGACCGTATGATGCGGGCCCAAGCCGACCTGTTCGGACGCTATATGGAGCTGTGGCGTTCGGCCGCCCGCACGGCCAGCAGCGGCGGGACGGCGGAGCCGGTGGCCCGCCCGGCCGCTGGCGACAAGCGCTTCAATGACCCGGACTGGTCGGCCAATCCGGTGTTCGACGTGATCAAACAGTCCTACCTCATCACTTCGGACTGGCTGAACGATCTGGTGCGCGACGTCCAAGGGGTCGATCCGCTGACCCAGCGGCGCGTGGCCTTCTTCACCCAGATGCTGACCGACGCCTTCTCGCCGTCCAACTTCCTGCTGTCGAACCCGGCGGCTCTGCGCGAGGCCGTGGACAGTCAGGGCGAAAGCCTGTTGCGCGGCATGGAAAACTTCGCCACCGACCTGACGCGCGGCGGCGGCCAGCTGTCGATCAGCCAGACCGATCTGGCGCAATTCAAGGTCGGCGAAAATGTCGCGACGGCGCCTGGGAAGGTAATTTTCCAGAACGAAATCATCGAGATATTGCAATTTTCTGCGGCGACCGAGGGCGTCTTCGAGATCCCGCTGCTGATTTTCCCACCGTGGATCAACAAGTTCTACATCCTCGACCTGCGGCCCGAAAATTCGATGATCCGCTGGCTCTCGGCCCAGGGCTTCACGGTGTTCGTGACCTCATGGGTCAATCCCGATGGGCGGCTGGCTGACAAGACCTTCGAGGACTACCTGAACGAAGGCATCTACGCCGGTATCGAGGCGGTTACGCGCCAGGCAGGAACCAAAACCGTCAACGCCGTCGGTTACTGCATCGGCGGCACCTTACTCTCCTGCGCCCTGGCCCACATGGCCGCGACGGGCGACAAGCGGGTCGATTCGGCGACGTTTTTCGCCGCCCAGCAGGATTTTTCCGAAGCCGGCGACCTGCTGCTGTTCTCGAACGAGGACTGGCTGAAGGACCTGGAGAAGAAGATGGACGCCGGCGGCGGCGTCTTGGCCGGCCAGACCATGGCCGACACCTTCAATGCTCTGCGCGCCAACGATCTGATCTGGTCGTTCTTCGTCAGCAACTACCTGATGGGCAAGGAGCCCAAGCCGTTCGACCTGTTGTTCTGGAACTCGGACCAGACGCGCATGCCCCGGGCCCTGCACCTTTATTACCTGCGGAAATTCTATCAGGAAAACGCCCTGGCGCGCGGCCAGTTGACCCTGGCCGGCGAACCTCTCGACCTCGCCAACGTCAAGACCCCGATCTACGTCCAGTCTTCGAAGGAGGACCACATCGCCCCGGCCCGCTCGGTCTACAAAGGCGCGCGGCTGTTTGGCGGTGAGACCACCTTCACCCTGGCCGGCTCCGGCCATATCGCCGGCGTGATCAACGCCCCGGCGGCCAACAAGTACCAGCACTGGATCAACCCCGAGCTGCCCCCGACCCTCGACGAATGGATGACCAGCGCCGTGCAGCATCCGGGCTCGTGGTGGCCGCATTGGGCCGCCTGGCTGGGGGCCCGTTCAGGCGGCAAGGTCCCGGCCCGCGACCCGGCTAACGGACCTCTGAAGCCGCTCGAGGACGCGCCGGGCAGCTTTGTGAAGGTCAGGTCCTGACGCTAGCGCCCGGCTGGAAGCTCAGGGCCACGCCGTCGTTGCAATAGCGCAGGCCGGTGGGCTTGGGGCCGTCGTTGAACACGTGCCCCTGATGTCCCAGGCAGCGGGCGCAATGATATTCCGTCCGCGGCGCCAGCAGCAGAAAATCCGCCTGCTTGGCCAGGGCGCCGGGGATGGCGGTGTAGAAACTGGGCCAGCCGGTGCCGGATTCGAACTTCCACTGCGACTTGAACAGCGGCAGGCCGCAGCCGAGGCAGGCGAACACCCCCGGCCGGTGCTCCTTGAGCAATGGGCTGGTCCACGGCGCTTCGGTGCCCTCTCGCCGCAAGACGACGTAGGATTCCGGAGGCAGGCGTCGTTTCCAGTCGGCGTCAGTCAGCTTGCGCCACGGCGAGGCGGCGTAGGGGTCTGCGGCGGCGGCCAGCAACGGCGCGGGCGCGACACCCAGGGCGATCGCGGCGGCGAGCAGGCGCCGTCGGGAGGTGATGAGCGGTTCCATCACCCCTTCATACGATGCTTTGGGCCAAATGGTTTCACACAACCTTCACCAGGCCAGTCCCGCGCCCTCCGGCAGGCCCAGCATGATGTTGAGGTTCTGCACCGCGGCCCCCGCCGCGCCCTTGCCGAGATTGTCGAGGATTGCGACTAGCCGCGCCTGGCCAAGCTCGTCGGAGCCGGAAACATAGAGCTGCATCCGGTTGGTATTGTTCAGGGCCTCGGGATCGAGGGTCGGGGTCTGGTGATCGCCCAGCTCGACGAACCCATGGCCTTTGTAAGCGGCGGCCAGCACGCTGCGCACGTCGGCCAATCCCGGCGCGCCTGGAAGGGCGTGGAGCGGCAGCGGAACCTCGACGATCATGCCGTTGTAGAACCGGCCGACGCTGGGCGTGAACAACGGCGGGCGCGTCAGGCCGGCGCGCAGCCCCATTTCCGGAACGTGCTTGTGGCCGAGCTCCAGGGCGTAGGCCCGGAACCGGGCCGAAGTGAATCTCGGCGAGGCGTCGTCCTCGAACTCCTCGATCATGGCCCGGCCGCCGCCGGAGTAGCCCGACACCGCGTTGACGCTGACTGGCCAATCGGCTGGCAGGATGCCTGCCGACACCAGGGGGCGGACCAGGGCGACGAACCCGGTGGCGTAACAGCCGGGATTGGACAGCCGCTTGGCGGCGGCGATCGCTTGGCGTTGGCCCGGAGCCATTTCCGGAAAACCATAGACCCAGCCGGGGGCGGTCCGGTGCGCGCTCGAAGCGTCGATGACCCGCACGGCCGGATTGGCGATCAGACCGACGGCTTGGCGCGCCGCCTCGTCCGGCAGGCACAGAATGACGACATCGGCGGCGTTGAGCCGCTCGCGCCGCGCCGACTCGTCCTTGCGCCGCTCAGGGGAGATGGACATCAGCGCGATGTCCGCACGTTCCGCGAGCCGTTGACGGATCTGCAGGCCGGTGGTGCCGGCCTCGCCGTCGATGA
>DASXMK010000210.1:0-2824 GCA_036495705.1 Caulobacteraceae bacterium
CCATGGCCTTCGGCGAGGAGACCGCCTCCAACCAGATATAGGGGTCGGGCGGCAGGGCGGATGAGGCGAGGGCGGGCGCGGCCACGGCGGCCAGGATGGCGAACAAGGCAAGGCTCATGAGGGCATTGGGTCCGAAATGTCGGGATGGCTCGCTGTTGATCAAGTTCCGGCGCGAATGTCCACAAGATCAATGGAGCGTATGGCCGACGTACTCCCAGTGCCAGGGCTCGAACGGATAGTTGACGAAGCCAAAACGCCCGGCGTTCGCCACCAGCCAATGATAGGTCGGCGTGCGCGACAGGTAGAGGCGATTGGCGTCGGCGGACGAGGCCGGGTCGTAGCCTGGGGCGGCGCCGAGATAGAGATCCATGGCCAGGCCCGTGCGGTGGGCCGAACACAGCGCCTTGGCGATCGTCCCGCAGACCTCGCCTGTCGCGCAGCGCACGGCGTCGGCGACCGGGTCGCGGTAGCCGGAGAAAATCGTCAGCAATCGCCGGTCGGCGGCGGCGACCGGGACCTCGAGGCGCGCGGCCGCCGCCATCTTCCGCCAGGCAGCCAGAGCCTGCGGCAGCAGCTGTATAGGTTTGGACCCGTAGCCCTCGTCCGGGCGGGCGAGCACCAGCGCGGATGCCGGCGGCGGGGCCGGGCAGCCTTGGTGCTCGCTCTGGGCCACGAACGGCCGCCGCGACAGCCAAACCAGGCGCAGCGCGCTCAGGGTGGGCTGATCCATCTCTCCGGTTGACTTAAGGCCGTGACCCACCTGCCAGGACGCGAGAGCCTGGGCGAAGGCGGCTGAGTCCGCCGGGCAGGGCGATCCGATCTCGTGGGCGATGAGCGGCTCATAGATCGCCCAGCCGGTTTCAGGGCGGCCGAACGCCGACCAGGCGGCGGTGTCCCGGGACTGGCCGTTGCGCAGGGCGGCCGGGAAGAGGGCGGCCGGCTGCAGGCAGGAAACCGGGGTTGGCGAGGGGCGCGCGCCAGCCTGGATCGGGGGTGAAGTAATTACCTGGCCGGGGACGCAGCTCCGCCAGGCCAGCAATCCCAGGGAATAGAGCAGGAACCCGACAACCAAGACCCAAAGGAGGCGTTGGATCATCGCGCGTCAGCGACCGGAGGGGGAACCGGGCGGCGAGGGCGGAGCTACACCAACGGGTTTTGTGAATCTGGAGCGCGCCGTGTCGCCAAAAGTCATGCCGGTCATCGTCCTGGCGATGCTGGCCTCCGCCTGTTCCCAGCCTTCGCCAACCCATAAGCCCCCGGCTACGCCCACGGTTGCACAGGCCCCGCCCGCGCCGGCCCCGTCCCCGCCGACTATCATCGCCCCGCCGCCGGCGGCCAACCTGGCCACGGACGCGCCAAGCGACCCGCCCTTGCCCCCGGCCGGACAGGCCATCGATGCGGCCCAGGCGCCGGCGCCGCCGGGCCATGGGGCCTATGACCCCGCCCTCGTCCGCCTCGAGGTGCTGCTGGACCGGGCCGGTTTTTCGCCCGGCGTGATCGATGGACGCGACGGAGCCAACCTGCGGCGCGCTGTCGCCGCCTACGCTCAAACGGTGTCACTCCCCACCACCGGCGATCTGGAGGCGGCCGCTCTGGCCGCCCTGACGGCCAAGGATCCGACGCCGGCGATGCAGATCTACCGCGTCACTCCAGCCGACACAGCCGGCCCGTTCATCGGACCGGTCCCGAAGGACTACAAGCTGATGGCCCGGCTGCCGGCGCTCGCCTATTCGAGCCCGGAGCAGCTCCTGGCCGAGAAGTTCCACATGGATATTCGCCTGTTGGAGGCCCTTAACCCTGGGGCCGAGTTCGGCGCGTCGGGACAGAGTCTGCTGGTCCCGGCCCCGCGTCCGGGGCCGCGCGACTATCGGGCCGGGCGCATCGTGGTCGACAAAAGCCAGGACGAGGTGCGGGTTTTCGACATCGCCGGGCGGCTGGCGGCGGTCTATCCTGCCACCGTGGGCAGCACCGAACGCCCCGCCCCCAGCGGCGTGTTCGCGGTCCGGGCCGTGGCCAAGCGCCCGGCCTATTTCTATGATCCGCGGCGCCTGACGTTCACCCCCGAAGGGGCCGAGGGCAAGCTCAGGATCGCCGCCGGGCCGAACAATCCGGTCGGCTCGACCTGGATCGCCCTGACCTTGCCGACCTATGGCATCCATGGCTCTCCCGACCCGTCGCTGATCGGTAAGCGCCAGTCGCATGGCTGCGTGCGGCTGACCAACTGGGACGCCGCCGAACTCGGCCTAGCCTCGAGGAAGGGCGTGGAGGTGGACTTCATCGGCCACGAAGCTCCGCCGAGCGCGGGCTGATCGGCGGCGGCGCCTTGCGGCCGTACGCAGCTGTCCTCTACCATCGCCACCATTCAGTGCGAGGGAGAGGACATGCTGGGCATCGTGGCGACGATCAGGGTTCAGGACGGCAAGGGCGAGGAATTCGAGGGCGTGTTCCGGGAGCTGGCCGCCAAGGTGCGCGCCAACGAGCCGGGCAACCTCCTCTATCAGCTGACCAAGAGTCGCGCCGAGGCGAATACCTACAAAGTGCTGGAGTTGTACAAGGACCAGGACGCCGTGACCCACCACAGCGGGACTGAGCACTTTCGCGAAATCGGGCGCAGGATGGGCCCGTGCCTGGCTGGCCGGCCGGAAGTCGAGACCCTCGACGCGGTCGAGTAGCCCCCTAGTTGCAGGCGACCTTGGCCGGGACGTAGCGGTTCTGGGCCGGTTCCCAGCGCCAGCCGTCGCAGTCATACCCGGGCGGCGGTCCCGCTGGCGGCGCATAATCATAGGGCGCGTCGTAGGGGCCGTAGCCGGGGTCGACGTAATAG
>DASXMK010000211.1:0-13040 GCA_036495705.1 Caulobacteraceae bacterium
CACCCGGACCAGCACGACGACGCCGAGGTAGGCGTCGTACCAGGCGTCCACCAGCAGCGCCTTGAGCGGGGCGGTCTCGTCCCCTTTGGGCGCAGGCAGACGGGTGACGATCGCCTCCAGCACATCGTGGACGCCGAGGCCCGTCTTGGCCGAGCACTCCACCGCATCGTGGGCGTCGATGCCGATCACGTCCTCGATCTGCTGGCGCACCCGGTCGGGCTCGGCGGCCGGCAGGTCGATCTTGTTCAGCACCGGCACGATCTCGTGGTTGTTGTCGATCGCCTGGTAGACGTTGGCCAGCGTCTGGGCCTCGACGCCCTGGCTGGCGTCGACCACCAGCAACGAGCCCTCGCAGGCCGAGAGCGAGCGGCTGACCTCGTAGGCGAAGTCCACGTGGCCGGGGGTGTCCATGAGGTTGAGGACATAGTCGAGGCCGTCGTCGGCGCGGTAATTGAGGCGCACCGTCTGGGCCTTGATGGTGATGCCGCGCTCGCGCTCCAGGTCCATGGAATCGAGCACCTGCTCGCGCATCTCTCGGGCGCTGAGACCGCCGGTTTCCTGGATCAGGCGGTCCGACAGGGTCGACTTGCCATGGTCGATATGGGCGACGATGGCGAAGTTGCGGATCTGGGCGGGGTGCATGGAGTGGCGTCTCTATCAATTAACTTCGGCGCACGCGAGCGAGGCGCCATTCAGTCGCCGTTAACCACGTCCAGGGTAGGGGCTTTGAGAGAGTGTTTCGCGCCGCGCGCGCCGGAGTCTTGCAGTCATGGAACGTCGCACCCTTCTCGCCTCCGGCCTGGCCCTGTTGGCCGGCGGGCCGGCCCTGGCCCAGGAATCGTCCTCTCCGACCCCACCACCCCCCAACGGAAAGGCCCAGGAGTATTCCCACGACGAGATCGTCAACCGCGTTTCCGACTTCCTGGGCGTGACCGCCGAATCGGCCGGCGGGGCCATCGAGCGGGTGTTCAAGGAGAATGGCCGGCCGACAGGCTATATCGCTGGCGAGGAGGGATCGGCGGCCTTCATCTTCGGGCTGCGCTATGGCCGGGGACTGCTGTACATGAAGGACCGCAAGGCCCAGGCCGTTTACTGGCAGGGACCCTCGGTGGGCTTCGACGCCGGCGGCAACGCCAGCCGCGTGTTCGTGCTGGTTTATGATCTACAATACCCGGACGCCATCTATCGCCGGTTCCCGGGGGTCGAAGGCTCGGCCTATTTCATCGGCGGCCTGGGGGTGAACTATCAGCGCGCCGACGGCATCACCGTGGCCCCGATCCGGGCTGGAGTCGGGCTGCGGCTGGGCGCGAACGTCGGTTACCTGGCTTACAGCCGGCACCAGAACATCATTCCGCTGTAGGTCGCGGAACTCCGCGGAAAAGTTAGCCGCCAGAACCGGCGGCGGCAGGGCTGTAGAGCATGGGCTGTGGCGGTTGGGGCCCGTGCGGGACCAGCAGCATTACTGCCGCGACGATCAGGACCACGGCGACGCCGGCCCCCAGCGACAGGCGCAGCATCCGCGCTTTGGCCGCTTTGCGAGCCACGGCCTCGGCCTTCTCGCGCTCGGCGGCCCGCCGGGCCTCGACCTCGGCGGCGTCCTCCAGCGAGCGCACGCGCCGGGAAAGGGCGTCGCCCATCTGCACCATGCTGGCGCCAAGGCTCTTGCGCGCCTGGGTGGCGTCGGCGGCTTCGCTTTCCGTGCCGGTCAGCCGCCCGTCGAGAGACTTCAGCGCCTCACGCAACTCGGCGATGGCGCTGGCCATGGCTTCGGGCGACATTTCTTCATGATTGTGGAAGCGATCGACCACGGCCTTCAGGGTCGGCTCCTCGCTGGCGGCTGACGGCTCGGCATCATACCACGGCAGATCGGGATCGGCCCATTTCGGGACCGTGTTACGCGCGGCGCCCATGGCAAGCTTCTCCTCTGGCCAGAGAACTGCGCCAAACAAGCTCGCCCTGGGTTAAGGCTTCGTTGCGATGGACGAGAAATGAACCTGGTCGCGACGGCGAGCGTGGCCGGCCTGGCCCTGGCGCTGGCGCTGGCCTGCGGCTGGATGGGCGCGCGCCCAGCCAAGGCGCTCACCGCGCCGCGGTTGACCCCGTGGCGGCTGCTCATGCTGGTCGCCTTCGCCGTGGCCGTGGCCGCTCTTGGCCACATCGTCTCCCTGCTGCGGCCGAGCTAACGCTCCGTCAGGCGAGGCCCGGCCGGCGCCAGGTCAATGGGATTTTGTCAGCTGTCCGCGGATCTCGCCGTCCGGATGAGCGGCGGTGTGGACGTTCACGTACCACAAGCCGCCCTGGAGATCGCCGATCTGGGCGTCGGTCAATGTGGCCGAGCCGCTCGCCGGGCTGGTGACCGGATTGGGCAGCGGGACGGCCACGCCGGCGGCCTTGCCGGCCGGCGCTGGGCCGTGGAAGTGGGCCATGGTGGCCGGCCCGCTCAGGCCCGAATAGGTGACTTTCCAGCTGAGCTTCTTGCTCGTGGTGTCGAGCGACGCGGTCGCGTTTCCGGTCCCCTTGCTGTCATTGGGCGGTGTCTCGGCCGCGCCATTGAGCTTGGCGGAGAAATGGACCACGGCGGCGGCGGCCGAAACCGAGGCCAGAAGGGCCGCGGCGGCGATGCCGATGAAGAGTGAGCGCATGGGTGTCCCCTTGTCCTTATTTCAGTCTGCTCCCCTCCGCGACGATGTAATCCCTGCCCCGCCGAAGCGCCAACCCCCAACCCCGCGCACTGGCGGCGCGTGGCGCCTGTTCCGTGCACGGCTGAAGTTCTAGTCTCGCGTCAGAGGGGAAGGCGCCATGGCGACGAGCGAGGTTTCACCACAGCAAAAGCCCGCCCTGCGCCCGCGCCTGCCGACCCTGTTCGCCGGCCTGCGCGGCTATCAGAGCGCGTTTCTCGCCCCCGACCTCCTGGCCGGCCTGACCCTGGCGGCCATCGCCATTCCCGAGCAGATGGCCACTGCGCGGCTCGGCGGCCTGCCGCCCCAGGCCGGTTTCTTCGCCTTCATCGCCGCGGGCGTCGGGTTCCTGGTCTTCGGCTCCAACCGGCAGCTTTCCGCAGGCGCCGATTCCACCATCGCGCCGATCTTCGCCGGGGCCCTGGCCTATCTCGCCGCCGCCGGCTCACCCCACTACGCCGCCCTGGCCGCGGGCCTGGCGCTGCTGGTTGGCCTGATCGTCGGGCTCGCCGGGGTGATGCGCATGGGCTGGATCGGCAACCTGCTGTCGATTCCGGTGACCCTGGGGTTCCTGGCCGGGATCGCCGTGCACATCGTCGTTTCCCAGGCCCCGGCCGCGCTCGGCCTGGCCCCGCTGACCGGCCCGACCCTGGCGCGCATCGGCACGCTGGTCCGTGAGGTCCCGCACGCCAATCTGATGGCCGTGGCCATCAGCGCCGGGGTGGTCGTGGTGGTCGCCGGAGCGCATCGCCTGAGCCCGCGCCTGCCGGGAGCCTTGCTGGCGGTGGCCGGCGCCAGTATCGCCGCCAGCCTCCTGCGCCTGGGCGATCACGGCCTCAAGCTTCTCGGCCATGTCTCCGGCGGGTTGCCGCGCCTGGCCGCGCCGGCTCTCGCCCTGGAGGACTGGCTGCGCCTGGCTCCTCTGGCGCTCATCGTCGCGCTGGTGGTCATGGTCCAGACCGCGGCCACGGCGCGGTCGTTTCCTCCCCCCGGCGGCGAGGCCGACGAGGACGGCGATTTTACCGGCCTGGGGGCCGCCAATCTGCTGGCCGCGGTCCTGGGCGCCTTTCCCGTCAACGCCAGCCCGCCGCGCACGGCCATCGTCGCCGAGAGCGGCGCCCGCTCGCAGGCGGCAGGCCTCTTCGCCATCGCCGTCGTGGCGGTGCTGCTGATCGCCGGCACGGGCATTCTGGCCGGCATCCCCGAGGCGGCGTTGGCCGGGATATTGCTGTTCGTCGCCGCCCGCATCGTGCGCGTCGGCCAGATGGCCCAGATCATCGCCCGCAGCCCGATCGAATCCGCCCTGATCGTCGCCACGGCCGCGGCGATCATCGTCCTGCCGATCGCCAACGGGGTCGCCGTCGGCATACTGCTGTCGCTGCTATACGGCCTGTGGTCGTCGGCCCGCATGCACGTGCGGCCCATGCGCCGCATCCCCGGCACCAGCGTGTGGTGGCCGGCCGGGGCGACCCGTGAAGGCGAGACGGTCCCGGGCGTTGCGGTTCTGGCTTTCCAGGCCCCCTTGACGTTCCTCAACGCTGAGATGTTCGCGCGTGACATGCTGGCCGCCATCGCCCCCGGCGGCTCCGATGTTCGTGTGGCGGTGCTGGAAGCGGCCGGGATCATCGACATCGACTACTCCGCCGCCCAGAGCCTGCGCACGGTCGTCAAGGCCTGCCAGGAGGCCGGCGTGGTCTTCGCCCTGGCGAGGCTGGAATCAGTCGACGCCCAGAAGGCCCTGACGCGCCTGGGCCTCACCGACCTGATCGGCGCCGATCATGTCTTCGACAGCGTGGCCGCGGCCCTGGACGCCCTGGGACCAAAACCCAGCGCCGCCCGCTGAACCAGGGCCGCCATGGCGGCGACGTCGAGGAAATAAAGATACCGGTAGTCGCAGGCGATGGAGATCAGGGCGAAGCTGGCGGCGTAGGCCGCGGCGCCGATCAGCAGGCCGACGGTGACGATCAGTTCCGGATGGGTCCGGCGGGCAAGGTCGCGGACCGCCAGGGCCAACAGGATGACGGCTAAGAGCGCGTAAGTCGCGTGGGCGAATACTGGCGTCCCCACGAAGGCGCTGGCGTAGTCGCCGTCCCAGTCGTCCTTGTCGGTGTCCCGGGCGCTAAGGCCGGCCTTGCGCAGCCAGTCCGGATGGCCCGGATCGACGCCCACCAGCACCGGCGCGCAGGCCTGGATATCGGGGGTCAGGAACACCTGGCGGAACGCCGCCCACCGTTGGGCCAGATAGAGACCGGGCGCGCCGAAGATCAGGGCCCGCCATTGCGCGCCAACAATTGGGTCCGGGGTCTTGAGCACGGCGTTCCAGCGCCCGGTGCGGTACATCGGGTCGATACGGGTGGGATCGTAAGCCGGGGCGGCGTCGCCGCGGATGAACGCCTCGATCGCCGGGGCCGAGCGGTGCAGGACGGCCAGCGGCCAGCGCGGATCGCGGCGCACCGCGCCGGCAAGGTCATAGACCTGCAGGGTCATCCACTGCCGCGCCACCTCTGGCTGATGGTCGCTGTGGGCGCGAAATCCGGCCTCGGCCAAGCCGCCGGCCAGGCCCATGGCCGCCACCGCCGCGCCGGCCACGCCCGCGAACCTCAACCAACGGGCGCGCGGCGCCCTCGTCCGGTCGACGACCGCCAAGGTCAGGGCGCCGATCACGGCGACGATCGCCCCGTTCTGGCGCGCCAGCGCCGCCAAGGTGAGGAGCCCCAGGGCCAGCCCGACGAGGGTAAGGCGCGCGCCGCGGCGATCCCATAACCGCGCGGCCCAGGCGATGGCCGCGAAGCCGGCCAGGGCGGCGTCGGCGAACAGCACGTCCTTGACCACCAGGCCCTGGTAAATGAGCGCCAATGGCGAGGCGCAGATAGCCGCCGCCAGCGCCGCCGCGGCCCAGCTTCCGCCGCCGACCAGGGCCAGGGCCGCCAGGGCGGCGAAGAACAGCGCCGCGTCGGCGACGAAAAACAACGGCGCCCCCGGCAGGATCCGATCGGCAGCGCCGAGCAGCCAGGCCATGACTGGCGGATGCCAGAAATCGAACACCCCGGTCCGGCCCTGGCCGAGCTGGTCGATGGCGTCGGGCGGGAAGTGGCCCGGCCAGTTGGCGATGACGCAGGCGGCGAAACCCGCGGCCACGACTGCCAGCAGCAACCCCGTCGGGGCCGCCCATCTGAACCCTGGGACCATTATCCCTTACTAGCGGCGCCCTCCCTTCGCGGGAAAGCGCGGAATGACTGACACATACCGACCAGCGGGGCGTTCTGACGGTCCAACTCGGACCCTCGGTCCCCGCCTTAGAGACTCCGTTCCGGACTGCCCATTCACCGTGCAGTGCAGCAGAACTGACCATCGGGCGTGAGAAAACCTTTCAGTGTTCCGATCATTTCATGGAAAAAGTAGCATCGGACGTCACCTGTCCTTGCCTGCAGCAATTACCGTGAGGTAGTGAGGCTATATTCGCTGCGCTGCTTAGACTTTCGCGTCATACAGCTTGGCTTGATCGATCTTTTAAACTATCTAGCTTGAAACAAAGCGGGTCACCGTTTGTGTGACCGGGTGGGCTTTGTCATTTGCGTCGGCGCGTTGAGTGTTTGCCCTGACAAGGGCTCCCGCTGGCGGGCCAGCGCAACCTCAGTTCGAGGGCTTCTATGACCAAGCCTCTTCGCGAGATCTGGCTCACTTCAGCCTGCGCCCTCTTCACCGCCATCGCCGGTCTGATGACAATGTTCGACCTGTGGCGACAGGGCTCGGCGATGAGTTTGGATCACCCGGCGAAGCTGTTGGAATTGTGCCTTTTTGGTCTAATCGTGTCCGGGCTCCTCTATGGCAGCTTGGTTTATCAAATCGCGCGCGCCGGCTACTTTGCGCGGCTATGCGGTCCTGCGGCCGCGCCCCGCCGCCAGCTTGAGGCGATCTATGACCGGCCCGCCAAGGCGCTGGCGATCCTGATCCCGTCCTACAAGGAAGAGCCGATCGTCCTGGCAAAGACGATTCTTTCAGCCGCTCTTATGGAATGTCCACGGCGCCGAATCTGCGTATTGCTGGACGATCCCCCGCACGGCTCCGCGAGCGACGTCGAGGCCCTCCGCGCCTCGCGAAAGCTTGTGGCGGAACTCGACGCCAGTTTCTTCGCGACCGCCAAACCCTACATCCTTGAGTTGCAAGCTTTTCTCCGGCGAAGCGCGACGCCCGGCATCGATACCCACGCTGAGAGCCGCCGTGTTGCGGGGCTCTATCTTCAGGCAGCTCGGCGGGTCGATGAACTGGCCGCGCCCTTCCAGGGCCTCCCCTCTCCGGCCGATCGGTTCCTCATCGAAGCGATCCTGGAGCGTTGCAGCGCTGACCATCGCGCGCGGGCGCGCCAGCTGTGGATCCGTCCTGAGAGCGCTGAACAGATATTGCGGGAATATCGTCGCCTCGCTTCGCTCTTCGAGGTTCGCATCGAAAGCTTCGAGCGCAAGCGCTATGTCGACCTCTCGCACGCGTCCAACAAGGCGATGAATCTCAACGCCTATATTGGCCTCCTGGGAAAATCGTACCGCGAAACGCCGTCGCCGGAAGGGCTGGTCCTCACCGCTTGCGCCGTTGAAGACGCCGACTTGCATGTGGCTGGCGCCGACTACCTCCTGACACTGGACGCTGACAGCATGGTGCGGCCTGACTACGCTCTGCGATTGATGGCGATTATGGAGGCCGACGCGCGAATTGCCGTCGCCCAGACCCCCTACTCAGCTTTTCCGAATTCGGCGAGCATGGTGGAACGGATCGCAGGGGCGACCACGGACCTGCAGTACATAGTCCATCAGGGCTTCACAGCCTTTCACGCCACCTACTGGGTCGGGGCCAATGCGCTGCTCCGTTACGGCGCGCTCACCGACATCCAAACCTGGGAAAGCGAGCGCGGCCGCAATGTGCCGGTGTTCATCCAGGATCGCACGGTCATCGAGGATACGGGCTCGACCGTGGACCTCATCAGGCGCGGTTGGCGGCTTCACAACCATCCGCAGCGCTTGGCCTACAGCGCCACGCCGCCGGATTTTGGCGCCTTGGTCATTCAGCGCCGACGCTGGGCCAACGGCGGCCTGGTCATTCTTCCTGACCTCGTGAGATATTGTCTCGCCGGAAACGGCGGGCGTCCGGCCGTCGGCGAAGCGCTGATGCGCGCTCACTATCTGGTGGCGCCGGCGATCTCCAACTTGGGGCTCCTGGCGCTCTTGCTGGTTCGATTCGACAGTCGGTTCGCGACCTTGTGGCTGCCTCTGTCCGCGGCGCCCTACTATTTCGTTTATGGGCGCGACCTGAAACAGGCCGGCTATCGCGCGATAGATCTGTTTTCAGTCTATGCGCTCAACCTGCTGCTGCTCCCTGTCAACGTGGCCGGCGTATTGGCCTCGGTTCGTCAGCTCATTAGCGGGCGCAAGGCCACCTTCGCGCGCACGCCCAAGGTCGAGGACAGAACGTCAACTCCCCCGATATTCATAGCTTTTTTGCTCGCGGCCATACTTTACATGGGCACGGGGCTTTTCGCGGATTTGTCTGAAGGCCTTTGGACTCACGCCGCCTTCGCGGGCTTGAACGGGGTGCTTTTCGCCTTCGGCTTTACCGTCTTCCTGGGCTGGCGGAATTCCATGACTGACCTCGCTGCAGCCTTCAGGCGACCTCAAGCGATCCCGGTTTCTTCCCCGCGCCTGGCTGCGGCCAGCCCAACTCCCCATCAACCCCAGCCGGAAACCCAACGGGGGCGCGCGCCGGTGGCGGCCTGCCTGATGGCCCCGGACATGTGCGGTGGAGCAGTGAGTCCTTTCAACCCGCAGCGAACGATGGCTGTGAGCGCGGCCTTGGTTCCGGTATCCATCCGACCGTGACCACCACACCACCCCAAGGCCCGCTCATCCGAGATCGGCAAAACCCGCTCGAATCTGGCTCGCGCAGGACCGTCTGGCTCTAAGCATATGATCTGGCCCAGCCTCCCGCGCCGCCTTCTCCTGGGTCTCGCCGGAGCGGGCCTGATCGCGCGTCCCGTCGCGGCCAGCGCCCAAACCGCGACCCCGGGCGCGATCAGGGAAGGCGGCCCGGTGAAGGCCGCCCCCTCGCCCGTCGCCTGGACCGCGTGGTTCAAGGGCCAGCGGCTGTGGGCCTACGCCGATCGGATAAGCTTCGAGCCCGGCGAGCCCCTATGCCTGATGATCGCCGGCGGCCCGGGCCAGCCCCACCGCCGGGTCCGGGCCGAGGTGTTCCGCATCGGCGCCGGCGATCCCAAGCTGGTGTGGACCAGCGAATTCGTGGACGTGGGCTATATCGGGGCCACCGGCTCGGGCGCCTCGATCGGACCCGGCTGGCCGCCCGCGCTGGGCCCCATCGAAACCCGTGCCTGGCCTCCCGGCTGTTACAGCTGCGATCTGGTCGAACAGACCACGGCGACCCGCGACGTCCGCGCCTGCCAATGGATAGTGAAGAACCCGCGCCGTTCGGGCGCCGTGCTCCTGCGCCTGGGGACCAACACCTATCAGGCCTACAACGACTGGGGCGGCCACAGCCTCTACCCCAATGGCGATGACGAAAGGCGCGGCCTGATGGTCTCGTTCGACCGTCCGACGCCGCCAGCATTCTTCGAATACGACGGCTGGCTGGTCCAGTGGCTGGAAGGACTCAGCGTCAGCTTGGGCGGGGTCGACTATGCCTCCAACTTCGACATCCACGCGAATCCGGCGTTCATGGACCCCTATCCGCTGGTGATCACCGGCGCCCATGACGAGTACTGGAGCGGCGAGGAGTTCGAGGCCTTCCAGCGGCGCATCTTCAGCCAGGGCCGCAACACCGGCTTTTTTGGGGCCAACACCGCCTATTGCCAGATCCGCTACGCCGATCTCAACGCCTCCCGGGGCGCTGCGCCCCTCGGGCGCCAGATCGTGTGCTACAAGACCTCGGACGATCCGATCGCGCGCCGGGCGGGCAAGCTCGATCCCGCCCTGCTCGTGACCAGCAACTTCCGCACCAACGCCCGGCGGCCAGAAACCATGCTCATGGGCGGGGCCTATCAGAACTGGTTCGACGCGGGTAACGACCAACGCCCGGCGCTCGTGGTCGCGCGCACCGATCTGCCGTTCTTCGAGGGCACGGGTTGGAAGGTTGGCGATGTGGCCGCCAATGTGGTCGGCTATGAATGGGACAATCGCGACCCGGACGGCGACGGCAAGCGCCTGTGGGACGCCGCCCGCTCGCATATTCCGCCAATCGATCCGGCAGCCATCAAGGTGTTGTTCCGCGGCCAGGCGATCGACTCTGAGGGCCATCCGGGGATGGCCGAATCCACCTATTTCGTATCCAAGGCCGGGGCCAAGGTGTTCAACGCCGCCTCGGTGCGCTGGGCCTGGGGGCTAGGCAAGCCCGGGTTCGACAATCCCGCCTTCACCCGGTTCAACGAGAATCTGGTGCGCGCGCTGAGCCGACGCTAAAGGCTAGGGTCAGAAACAATAATAATATCAACGTAGTCTGGCTAAGATGGCCAGCCGTTCCGGCTACTGAACGGCGGGGCCCGTACACCGACCGACCTTAACCGGCGTGGCCGCGATGGACTACGACCGGACCGGTCCCAAAGGCGCCCTGGCGTGCGATCCGGTTTCAACAGTTGCTGGGCGCCATCGCCAGCCCCATAGTCCACCCGCCGTGCGTGATCACAATGACCGCCCTCTGGTTTCCGACCTGCGGCGGACACCGTTTAGTAGACTGCTAAAGGTCAGGATGATGCTGGCTCTTGGGCTCGCCGTCTTGCTTGGCGGAGCCGCCGCAGTCGTCACCTATGACATCGTCCGCGCCGGCCGGTTCCCCCACACCCCGACCACGCAAGACGACTCGGACCCGGGCCTCATTCCTTAGGGCGAGATGAGGAAACTGGAGGGCGAGATGAGGAAAATGGCGCACTCGACAGGATTCGAACCTGTGACCTCTGCCTTCGGAGGGCAGCGCTCTATCCATCTGAGCTACGAGTGCGTCGCCGCGGCGGGAGGCAGCGTGTAGCGGAAAACGCCCGCCGGGGGCAAACGGCGAAACCCGCGCGCGGCGCCAAGCGTTGGCGTAGCGGAAAATGAGGCGGACCGCATGACTTTGGAAATCGCCGTCGGTCCGCCGCGCCTGGCGATCAACCACGGCTATGGCGTCCTGATCACCGAACAGGACGGCCAGATCAACTGGCCCACCGACAAAGGCTTTTACCACGCCGACACCCGGGTGCTGTCCACCTGGCTGATCTACGCCGACGGCGTGCCCTGGCGGCTGCTGAACAGCGGGGCCGTGGCCTACTACGCCAGCCGCATCCACCTGACCAACGGCGACATCGCCACCGAGCGGGGGCCCATCGCCGCGGGCGCCATCGGCATGACCATCAATCGCTGCATCGCCGGCGGCGTGCACGAGGATCTGGACCTCACCAACCACGGCCAGACCAAGGCGCGGTTCAATCTGGAGATCGTGATCCGCGCCGATTTCGCCGACCTGTTCGAAGTCAAGAGCGGCAAGATCGTGCGGCGGGGTCGGATCACCACCACCTGGTCCGCGGGCCACGCGACCCTGAAGACGGCCTACCGCAACAACGGCTTTCAGCGCGACGCCATCGTTCGGGCCCGCGATTGCGACTCGCCTCCGGTCTACGCCAACGGCCGCATCAGCTTCGACGTCGAAATGGCCCCCGGGGCCTCATGGCACACCTGTTTGCTGTACGAGGTCGGCGACGGCGAAACCATCGATCGGGCGCCGGAAGAATGCGGGCCGCATCTGGCCGGCGCGGGCGCGCGTCGGCGGCTGGACGATTGGCAAGGCGCGGCCCTGAAAGTCGAGAACGCCGACGAGGAATTCAGCCGCTTCTACCGCCAGTCGGTCCAGGACGTGGCCGCCCTGCGCCTGCCGATCGAAGGCACCGACCATCTGCAGTTCGTCCCCGCCGGCGGCTCGCCTTGGTTCGTCGCCCTGTTCGGGCGCGACAGCCTGATGGTGTCGCTGCAGACGGCCATGGTCTATCCCGATTTCGCCCGCGGGGCGCTGGAGGTGCTGGGCCGTTTCCAGGCCAAGAAGCGCGATGATTGGCGCGACGCCGAACCTGGGAAGATCATGCATGAACTGCGCCGCGGCGAGCTGGCCTATTTCAAGCTTATACCGCATACGCCCTATTACGGCACCGCCGACGCCACCATCCTTTATCTGATGGTGTTTCACAATGCCTGGCGGTGCCTGGGCGGCGCGGATCTGATCGACAGATATCTTCCGTATGCAGAGAAATGTCTGCGCTGGATCGACCATTATGGCGACCGCGACGGCGACGGTTTCCAGGAATATCAGACACGCTCGAGCGCTGGCTATGAGAACCAGGGCTGGAAGGATGCAGGCGAAGCCCTGGTCTATCCCGACGGCTCCCTGGTCAAGGGACCCAAGGCCCTGGTCGAGCTGCAGGGCTATGTCTACGACGCCTGGCTGAGGATGGCGCAGATCTACGAGGCCGTCGGCAAGCCGGCCCGGGCCCGGACCCTGAGGCGCAAGGCCCTGCGGCTGTTCGAGGCCTTCAACGACGCCTTTTGGGACGACGACGCCGGCTTCTACGCCTTCTGCCTCGACGGCGAGAAGAACAAGGTGATGAGCATCGCCTCCAATCCCGGTCACTGCCTGATGGCCGGCATCGTCCCGCCCGAGCGCGCGGCCAAGGTCGTGCGCCGGCTGATGCGGAAGGACATGCTGAGCGGCTGGGGGATTCGCACGCTCTCGGCCCACCATCCGGCGTTCAATCCGTTCTCGTACCAGAACGGCTCGGTGTGGCCGCACGACAACTCCCTGATCGCGGTCGGCTTCCGGCGCTACGGCTTCCACGCCGAGGCGGCCACGGTCATGCGCCAGGTGTGCGACGCCGCCACCTATTTCATCCAGCACCAACTGCCCGAGCTCTACTCCGGCCTGCCGCGCGAGACGGACGGATTTCCGGTGCAGTACCTTGGGGCCAACACGCCGCAGGCGTGGGCGGCCGGCTCATGCTTCGGCTTTCTGCAGACGATGCTGGGCTTCGCCCCCGACGCGCCGGGCGGCAAGCTCTATCTCGATCCGCGCCTGCCGGACTGGATGCCGACCCTGACCGTGCGCGATTTGCGGGCGGCCGGCGGGCTGGTGGACATCGCCTTCTGGCGCGACGGCGACTCCACCCGATTTGAGGTGCTAAAGGGCGATCCGGAAGTGGTGGAGCAGAAAAGCTTTGCGACCCGCAACGAGCGCTGGCTGTAATCCAAAGATGAGTTCCGCCAACCAGGAATGCCGGCGTGGCTGAGGCCATGGACGGGGAAACGCCGGAGCGCGTGCTGGTGCTGCAAGGCGGCGGGGCGCTCG
>DASXMK010000212.1:0-2073 GCA_036495705.1 Caulobacteraceae bacterium
AGGTCGACTTGCCGGCGGCGGAGCCCGAACGGGTGCGCCAACAGATTGAGGACGTGATCGGCATTGACGCCTCGGACGCGGTGGAATGTTCGGCCAAGACCGGCTTTGGCGTCCATGAGGTGCTGGAAGCGATCGTCAAACGCCTGCCGGCCCCGGCCGGAGACGACAACGCGCCGCTCAAGGCCCTGTTGGTCGACGCCTGGTACGACGCCTATCTGGGCGTCGTGGTTCTGGTGCGGATCATGGAGGGCCGCCTGACCGCCGGCGCTCAGGTGCGGATGATGCAATCGGGCGCGGTCTACAAAGTCGACCGGATCGGCGTCTTCCAGCCCAAGGCCAACGAGGTCCCCGCTTTGGGGCCGGGCGAAATCGGCTTCCTGACCGCCCAGATCAAGGATGTCGCCGACGCCGCCGTGGGCGACACCATCACCGAGGATCGGCGGCCGACCGAGACGCCCCTGCCGGGATTCAAGCCGGTGCAGCCGGTGGTGTTCTGCGGCCTGTTTCCGGTCGACGCGGCCGACTTCGAGGACCTGCGCGCGGCCGTCGGGCGCCTGCGGCTCAACGACGCCAGCTTCAGCTATGAGATGGAGACCAGCGCCGCGCTCGGATTTGGTTTCCGCTGCGGGTTTCTGGGCCTCCTCCACTTGGAGATCATCCAGGAGCGCCTGACGCGCGAGTTCAATCTCGACCTCATCGCCACCGCCCCCAGCGTCATCTACCGCGTGAGCCTGACCAACGGCGAGGTGCTGGAGATGCACAATCCCGCCGACATGCCCGACCTGGTGCGGATCGCCAGCATCGCCGAGCCGTGGATCCGGGCGACCATCTTCACGCCGGACGAATTCCTCGGGGCGGTGATCAAGCTGTGCCAGGACCGCCGCGGCGAACAGAGGGAGCTGAGCTACGTCGGGGCCCGGGCCATGGTGGTCTATGACCTGCCGCTCAACGAGGTGGTGTTCGACTTCTACGACCGCCTGAAGAGCATCTCCAAGGGTTACGCCAGCTTCGACTACCAGCTCGAGGACTATCGCGACGGCGACCTCGTCAAGATGTCGATCCTGGTCAATGGCGAGCCGGTCGACGCCCTTTCCATGCTCGTCCACCGCGCCCGGGCCGAGATGCGCGGTCGCAGCATGGTCGAGAAGATGAAGGAGCTCATCCCGCCGCACCTGTTCGTGATTCCGATCCAGGCGGCCATCGGCGGCAAAATCATCGCCCGCGAGACGGTGCGCGCCTTGCGCAAGGACGTCACGGCCAAATGCTACGGCGGCGACGCCACGCGTAAGCGCAAGCTGTTGGACAAGCAGAAAGAGGGCAAGAAGCGCCTGCGTCAGTTCGGCAAGGTGGAAATTCCGCAGGAAGCGTTTATCGCCGCCCTCAAGATGGACGCGGACTGACCGCCTGCAGCCGCAGAGCGCCGGAGATCCACAGCGCCGCCAGCAGGGCGACGAACGGGACCGCCGCATCCAGCCACATCAATTGCGGCGTCGTCTGGGTGATCAGCGCCGGACTGCCGCGGAACACGTCGTTGGCCGAAACCACGATCACCGCGCCGAACAGGTTGTTCACCAGGTGCAGGCCGAAAGTGAAGGCGATGCCGGCCGTGCGCATGGCGATGAGTGCGGTGATCATACCGAAGGCCGCGGCGCTGGCCGCTTGTGGCCAGCCGTTGGGAATGTGCAGGGCGGCGAACGCCAGGCCGCTGAGCACCGCCGCGACCATGGGCCGCCGTGTGGCCAGCAAAAGGGCCTGAGTCACATAGCCGCGGAAGATGAACTCCTCGGTGAAGGTCTGGACGATAAGGCTCGGGACCGCCCACAGCGCCAGGGTGGCCGTGGCCGCGCTGGCCGTGGCGCTGAAGCCCGCAGGCTGGATCAGATAGTCAACGCCGCCGGCGATGATACAGATCGCCAGCCATACGCCCGCGCCGGTGGCCAGGCGCCGCCAACTCCACACCCCGACGATGTCACCGGGGCGCTTGCCGTGAAGCAGGCGGACCGCGACGGCCATGGCGACCAGAAGGGCGCCGAACAGAAGGCCGGTCCCGCCGTAGAACCCGGCGATATGCTT
>DASXMK010000213.1:0-2645 GCA_036495705.1 Caulobacteraceae bacterium
CGCCACCGCGCACGAAAAAGAAGTTGGTGGCGTTGCAACTGGAGACACGCCCGTCCGGATCCAGCATCAGGGCCTCGTCCGCCCCGGCCTCGATGGCCTCCAGCAGCGCGGTGATGAGGTTCAGCCGGCTGTGCGAATTAAGGCGCATGTCGAACATCGCGGCCGGAGTGCAGCGCACCGACACGGTGGCCAGCCGCAGTCCCCGATCCGCGGTCGCCGGGCTCGGGGTCTTGTATTCGGCGGTGATGGCTACGGTGGGCGCACCGAGCGCATTGCGCGGATCCTGGTTGATGGTCGACTTCAAACCCCGCGTGACCATCAGCCGGACGTGGACGCCGTCGGTCATGGCGTTGGCCGCCAGGGTGCGCTTCAGCGCCGCCGTCACATCGGATCGACTCAAGCCGATTTCGAGGCCGATGGCCTTGGCGCCCGCGAACAGCCGATCGAGATGAGCCTCCAGGAACAGCAACCGTCCCTTATGCAGGCGCAGGCCCTCCCAGACCCCATCGCCCATGCCAAAACCGGAGTCGAAGATCGACACCTTGGCCTCGGCGCGCGGGACCAGCGACCCATTCAGCCACACCAGCGCCGCCGCGTTGCGCGGATCGGCGGCGAAATCCTGGCTGCCGGCCAAGCTTGTCTCCCTCTCTCCCCCATCGAGGGTGAGGAAGGTAGTCTGCCTGCATGTCAGAAGTCACCAATCGAGCCGACCCCGCAAGCCTCGCCGCCTTCGACGAGGTGATCGATGTGCGCACACCAGCCGAGTTCGCCCTCGATCACGTGCCGGGCGCGGTGAACCTGCCGGTGCTGTCCAACGACGAGCGAGCGCGGGTGGGGACAATCTATGTGCAGGACTCGCGCCTGAAGGCGCGCCGCATCGGCGCCGCCCTGGTGGCTCGCAACATCGCCGCTCATCTGGAAGGCGCGCTGAAAGACAAGCCGGGATCCTATGCGCCGCTCATCTATTGCTGGCGCGGCGGCCAACGCTCGCTGGCCCTGGCCACGGTGCTGGAGCAGGTCGGCTGGCGGCCGACCCGTCTGGCCGGGGGTTACATGACCTATCGTCGCCGGGTCACCGCGGCGCTGTATGGCAAGGTTGCCTCGCCCAATCTGGTCCTGCTGGACGGCTATACCGGCTCGGCCAAGACCGAGGTTCTCCATCGCCTGGCCGCGCTGGGCGTGCAGGTCCTCGACCTCGAGGGCCTGGCGGGTCATCGCGGGTCGCTGTTCGGGGCCGTGGCCGGACAACCCCAGCCGGGACAAAAGCAATTCGAGAGCGCCCTGCTGGCCGAGCTCGAGCGCTTCGATCCCCGGGCGCCGATCGTGGTCGAAGCCGAATCCAGCAAGGTCGGACAGATCAACCTGCCGACGGTGTTATGGCAGGCGATGGCCGGCGCACCGCGGATAGAGATCGTCGCCCCGCGCGCCGCCCGGGTGGCCTATCTGCTCGAAGCCTACCGCGATCTCGCCGAGGACGCCCCGGCGGTGGCGGCGGCGCTGGCCGGCCTCACCGCGCGCCACGGCCGCAAGCAGGTTGGTGAGTGGCGGGACCAGTTGGCGTGCGGAGAACTGCGCGCCCTGGCCCATGGCCTGGTCGAACTGCACTACGATCCGGCTTATGAGCGCGGGCGGCGCGAGGCGGGGCGTCCGGTCCTGGGAGAGGTGGCCATGGCCGATCTTGGTCCCGTTCAACAGGAGCTGGCGGCCGGGGCCATCGCCCGGCTGGTCAAGGAGTGGCGATCATGACCGGCCCGCGCCTTACCACCCTGGCTCACGGCGGCGGCTGCGGCTGCAAACTTTCCCCCAAGGTGCTCGGCGACATCCTCGCCGGAATGCCCCGCGGCGGCCCGTTCGCCGACCTGCTGGTCGGGACCGAGACCGCGGACGATGCCGCCGCCTGGCGGCTCAACCCCGAGCAGGCCCTGGTGGCGACCACCGACTTCTTTATGCCGATCGTTGACGACCCGCGCGATTTCGGACGCATCGCCGCCACCAACGCCCTGTCCGACGTCTATGCCATGGGTGCGCGGCCGATCCTGGCTCTGGCCATCGTCGGCATGCCGGTGGACAAGCTGCCGGTGGAGGCGATCCGCGCCATTCTGGCCGGCGGGGCGGAAGTCTGCGCCAGCGCCGGCGCGCCGGTGGCCGGCGGCCATTCCATCGACAGCGCCGAGCCGATCTACGGCCTCGTGGCCCTCGGCCTGGCCCATCCGGATCGCCTGCTGCGCAACAGCACGGCCCGGGCCGGCGATGTGCTGATCCTCACCAAGCCGCTCGGCGTCGGCATTCTCAGCGCCGCCTTCAGGCAGGAGCGGCTGTCGCCGGAGGGTTATGCGGCGCTGATCGCCGTGACCACCACGCTCAATCGTCTCGGCGCCGAGTTGCCTGCGGTGAGCGGCGTGCATGCGGTGACCGACGTCACCGGTTTTGGCCTGGCTGGGCACACGCTCGAAATGGGCCGCGCCGCGGGCCTCGTCGCCGAGATCGATTTCGCCGCCCTGCCGCTGCTGCCGGAAGCGGAGGCTCTGGTCAGGCAGGGCGTGCGCACCGGAGCCTCGGCCCGCAATTGGGAAAGCTATGGCCGGGCGATCGACCTGCCGCCAGACTTCGAATCCTGGCGACGCGATATCCTCACCGACCCACAG
>DASXMK010000214.1:0-3463 GCA_036495705.1 Caulobacteraceae bacterium
CGTCGTCCAGCACCTGCTGTTCCTGCATTGGACGATCGTTCCGATCATCGCCATCGCCGCCCTGAGCTACGTCACTTCGCTCATCGGTGTGTTCGTGATCGGCTTCATCATCGATGCGCTGGCGCCCAGCTTCGATGGCCAGAAGAACCAGGTCCAGGCGATGAAGCTGGCGGTCTACGCCTACACGGCCGCCTGGGTGGGCGGGATTTTCAACCTGGTTCCGGTCCTGGGCCTTCTGGCGGTTATCGCGGCGCTCTACGGCTTTTACCTGCTGTGGCTGGGCATGCCCAAGTTGATGAAATCACCGCAGGAAAAGACCACCGGCTATTTCGTTGTCACCATCATCGCCGCCATCCTGGTGTACATCGTCATCGGCGCTGTCATCGGCGCGGTCACTGCGACGATGGTCGTCGGCGCGATATTGAGCGGCGGCTATCACATCTGAGGGATAGGCGCCTTCACCGGGGCTCGTACTGGCCCTCGCGGGCGTGGTTCGAGAACTTGGTCAGGTCCTCGTCGAAGTGCAGGCGCACGATGCCGATCGGCCCGTGGCGCTGTTTGCCGATGATGACTTCGGCCAAGTTGCGGATTGGATCGAGCTTCTCCTGCCACTCCAGGTGCTCGGCCGACCCTTCCTTGGGCTCAGCGCGCGAGAGGTAGTAGGCCTCACGATAAATGAACATGACGACGTCGGCGTCCTGTTCGATCGAGCCGGACTCGCGCAGGTCGGCCAGTTGCGGCTTCTTGTCCTCGCGGTTCTCCACCTGCCGCGACAGCTGCGCCAGGGCCAGCACCGGAACATTTAGTTCCTTGGCCAAGGCCTTCAATCCTTGGGTTATTTGGGTGACTTCCTGCACGCGATTGTCCTGCCGGCTGACATCGGCGGCAGTGACCAGCTGCAGATAGTCGACGACGACGAGGTCGAGTCCCGTGGTGCGCTTCAGGCGCCGGGCGCGGGCCGCGAGCTTGGCGATCGACAGGCCCCCGGTATCATCGATGAACAGCGGCGCGTCACGGATCTCGGCGGCGGCGTCGCGAATGCGCCCGAACTCGGTGGCGTTGATATCCCCTTTGCGGATGCGGTCGGACGGCACCTCGGTCAGTTCCGCCAACAGACGCATGGCCAGCTGCCCGGAGCTCATTTCGAGCGAGAACAGGGCTACGACCCCGCCGCTGGCGGTGCGCCGGGTTCCGTCGGGCAGGACGTCGTAGGCGTAGTGGCGGGCGACGTGGAACGCGATGTTGGTGGCCAGCGCTGACTTGCCCATCGACGGTCTCGCGGCCAGCACGATGAGGTCCGAGGCGTGCAGGCCGCCCAGTTTCTGATCCAGGTCCTTCAGGCCGGTTGACAGGCCCGAGAGGCCGCCGTCGCGGCGATAGGCGGCCTCGGCCATCTCAACGGCGTCTGTGAGCGCCGTTTCCAGCCCCAGCAGTCCCTGGCTGACCGACCCGGTCTCGGCCAGGTTGAACAGCTTGATCTCCGCCGCCTCGATCTGCTCGCGACCAGAAAGGGCCGGGTCGCCCACCTGCGCCTCGACCGCGATCTCGCCGCCGATCTGGATCAGGCTGCGGCGCAGGGCCAGATCATGGATCACCCGGCCGTAGTCGCTGGCGTTGGCCGCCGGCGGAGCATGCTCGACGAGGTCGGCGAAATACCGGATCCCGCCCAGTTCCTCGAAGGCCGGGTCGCGCGCGAAGTGCTCTGCCAACAGGATCGGCTCGGCCAGTTGGCCGCGGGCGATGTGGGATTTGACCGAGTCGAACAGTCGGCCGTGGAATGGCTCGAAGAAGTCCGCGCCGCTCAGCGCGTCGCTCAGCCGCTCGAAAGCTGAATTGTCGTACAGCAGGATGCCCAGCAACGCCTGCTCGGCCTCGATATTGGCCGGGGCGTGGGGGATTTCAGGCGTGGAGCTCGGTTGGCGGAGATCGAGAAGCGGTACGAGGGCCATGGCGGGCGCGACCTTAGGCTTAAAGCCGGGCGCTCGCGCCGGGAACTTGGTCCCTGTTCACAGAAAAATGCGGCCTGTGGATGGCCGCCCTCAGGTTTCGGTCTCGAACACTTCTTGCTGCCCGGCGCCGCCCTCAAGCAGATCGGCCGCAGAACTGGCCGCCTGAGCCCGGTCGGCGTCGAACTGGCTGGTGATCACGTTCTCGCCCCGGGCCTGGCGCTCGGCTTCGTCGGCGCTGCGGGCGATATTGATGTTGACGGTGATGCTGACCTCGGGGTGCAGCCGCACCTTCACCTGATGCACCCCCAGGGTCTTAATCGGCCGATCGAGGACGACCATGGCCCGGTCGATCCGGCCGCCTTCGCCGTTGACAGCATCGGCCACGTCGCGACCCGACACCGAACCGTAAAGCTGGCCGGTCTCGCCGGCCTGGCGGATCATCACATAAGAGCTCTCGTCGAGCCGCTTGCCGGCCTTGGCGGCGGCCTCGCGGGCTTCGGCGTTGCGCGCCTCGATATCGGCGCGCATGTCGTCGAACACCTTCATGTTGGCGGTGTTGGCTCGCAGGGCCTTGGACCGTGGCAGCAGGAAGTTGCGGGCGAAGCCGTCCTTCACCGAGACCACATCGCCGAGCGCGCCCAGGCGCTCCACGCGTTCGAGCAGAATGACTTTCATGGCGCGCTCCCTAGCGGGTCACGTACGGCAGCAGAGCGAGATAGCGGGCGCGCTTGATCGCCTGGGCCAGTTCGCGCTGCTTTTTCGCCGACACCGCGGTGATGCGCGAGGGCACGATCTTGCCGCGTTCGGAGACGTAACGCTGCAGCAGCTTGACGTCCTTGTAGTCGATCTTCGGCGCCCCGGCCCCGGAGAACGGACACACCTTGCGCCGGCGCATGAAGTTGCGGCGCGGACCGCTGGCGGCGGCGGAATCGGGAATGTTGGTTTCGTCGGTCATGGTGTCTCTCGCCGTCAGGCCGGAATGTCGTCAAAGCGCCGCTCGCGCTCACGCTCGCGATCGCGTCTGGCCAACACCGGCGAGAGCTCGAGATCGAGTTCGTTCACCCGCAGGGTCAAATAGCGCAGCACGTCTTCGTTCAGGGACAGCTGCCGCTCCATCTCCTTGACCGCCGCCGGCGCCGCATCGATGGCCAGCAGGGAATAGTGACCCTTGCGGTTCTTGCGGATGCGATAGGTGAGGTTGCGCAGGCCCCAGTATTCGATCTTGGCCACGTGGCCGCCCTGGCCTTCGATCAGGGCCTTGAGTTCCTCGTTCAGGGTCTCGGCCTGGGCCGGAGAGATGTCCTGACGGGCGATGAGCACATGCTCGTATAACGCCATGGCGTTTTCAGCTTCCGCATCTTGAGGCGCGGCGCCGGGCGAGCCGGGAAGCAGCGCGCCCAAGCGATGGCTCTCGTCGCGGCGGCCGGGAGGTTCCCGAAACCCTTTGACGTTCCGCGAGAGACCGCGCCTCGTTCAAGGAGCGGGGTCGTTAACCGCAATCGAACCCGATGGCA
>DASXMK010000215.1:0-2895 GCA_036495705.1 Caulobacteraceae bacterium
CGTGCGCGTCTACTACGAGGACACCGATTTCACCGGCGTGGTCTATCACGCCAGCTACGTCCGGTTTTTCGAGCGCGGGCGCACCGATGGCCTGCGCGTGGCCGGGATCGGTCACGCCGAACTGCTGAACGGACCCGATCCTTGCGCTTTCACTGTCACCCGTCTCGTCATCGACTTCGAAACTGCGGCGCGCATCGATGACGCGCTCACCGTTTGCACGCTGTTCGAAGACGTCCGCGGCCCCCGGCTCATCATTCGCCAGCGGATCATGCGCGGAGAGACGACAGTCGCACGGGCCGACGTGCAGGCGGCCTGCATCCGGCCGGATGGCCGGGCCCGGCGCCCGCCGCCGGCGCTGGCTTCGCATCTGCGGCCTTACCTGCGGGCTTCGTCATAGTTTAACCATCGCTTAGCGGCATCGCGCGCACGCTCCAGCGGCATCAAAAAGGTCAACGATGAACCCAGCCGGCGTGGTCACGCCCGAAAGCTTTTCCCTGGTCCACCAGTTCATTGAGGCGAGCTGGGTGGTGAAAGCCGTGCTGGTCGGTCTGGCCTTGGCTTCGCTGTGGTCGTGGGCGGTGATCATCGACAAGCTATTCCGCATCGCCGCCCTCAATCGCGCCGCCGACCGCTTTGAGGCCGAGGTCGGCTCCGGCCGCTCGCTGGAAGAGGTTGCGGGCGAAGCCGGCGAGGCGCCGCGCCAGGCGCTGCCGCGCATGCTCCAAGCCGCTCTTCGGGAGTGGAAGGAAGCCCGCGCCAAGGGCCTGCTCACCCCGCCGCAGGGCGATTCCCAAGTGGCTTTCCTGATCGAGCGCATCAATCGGGTGCTGGACTCGGCCGTCGCCCGCGAAAGCCAGAGAGTCGAGGATGGCCTTGGGACCTTGGCCATCGTCGCCACCGCCTCGCCGTTCATCGGCCTGTTTGGCACTGTGTGGGGCATCATGACCGCCTTCCAGGCGATCGCCATCGAGAAGAACACCAATCTCTCGGTCGTGGCCCCGGCCATCGCCCAGGCGCTGTTCGCCACCGCCGTGGGCCTGGCCACCGCCATCCCGGCCTATATCGCCTACAACAAGTTCTCCACCGACGCCGGCCGCTACGCCGCGCGCCTGGAGGCTTTCGCCGACGATCTGGTGACGGCCATCCAGCGGCGGGTGGCGGAGAAACTCTGAGCCATGGCCCTGTCGGTCCACGACGCCTTTTCGGCCGGCCGGCGCCGCGGCGGCCGGCGGCGCGCCCGCCGGGCGGCCCTATCGGAGATCAATGTCACGCCCCTAGTGGACGTGATGCTGGTGCTGCTGATCATCTTCATGATCTCCGCGCCCCTGCTCACCGTGGGCGTGCCGCTGCAGTTGCCCAAGACCGAAGCCGGGGCCATGCAGGACCAGTCCGAGCCCCTCACTGTGTCGGTTCGTGCTGACGGTTCGATCTTCCTCAATCAGACACAGGTGCCGTTCGCCTCGCTGGCCCCGGCCCTCAGCGACATGGCCGGCAAGGGTTTTTCCAAGCCGATCTATGTGCGCGCCGACGGTCGCGCGCCCTATGCCATCGTGGCCCAGGTGATGGCCGCGCTTTCGTCCTCGGGGTTTTCGTCGATCAATCTCATCACCGACACCGGCGGCCCGTCCTCGGGCCGGCATGAGGATCGCGGGGGCGCGACGACGGCAACGCCATGACCGCGGCGCTCTACCGGCCGCGGCGCGATAGCCGGGCCCCGGCCTTGGCGGCGGCGCTGGTGCTGCACGCTGGCCTGTTCCTGGCCCTGGTCTCCTCGCGACCGTCCATGCTGCCGACCGGGACTTCGGTGCCGATCACCATCGTCGCCAATGGCCCGACCACCGATTCGCGGCCTGCCGAACAGGCCCCGATCACTCAGGAGGCTCAGACCGAGACCCCGGTTCCCGAGGCCAAGGCTCCCACGCCGCCGCCGCCGGCGGCGCCGCAACTGGTGGCCAAGCCCGCGCCGCCAAAGCCGGCCCCGGCCAAGCCGACCAAGGACAGCTTCAGCCTGAGCGCCGTCCAGGCCGACATCGCCCAGAAACAGAATTTCAGCCTCACCGCGCTTCAGGCCGAGATCGCCAAGGCCTCGCGCAGCCAGCCGGCGCGGCCGGCGTTCGCCAGGCGCGGGCCGACCCGGGCGGAAACCGCGGCCGTCGCCCGGGTCGACGCCGGCACGGGAGTGTCGCAGAGCGATGTCGCCGGCCTGTCGGAACTGTTGCAGCGGTTATGGAACCCCGACTGCAGCGTCGACGACAAGGTCGTGATCCCGGTGAAGTTCACCATCGGTTTCGACGGCCGCATCCAGGGCCCAGTGAACGCTGAGGGCCGCGACAGATCGCCCGATCCGGTGGTGTTCGCCGCCGCCCGCCGGGCGGTTGACGCGGTCCACCAGGCCGCGCCCTACGCCGATACCTTTCGCGGCCTGACCGTCACCGTCCGCTTCGACGCCAGCAAGGCTTGCGCCAGGAGGTAACCCGAGGCACGTGAACGCCCGCACGGCGGCTCGAAGCGACTCCCATTCAACATTTGGAAGGGGTCTTCGGCCCAAATCGGGTCGCCAACAAAAAGTCGATTGCAGGCGATAACGCTCGGCGTCAGATCCGAGGAAGGAACCCGAGTTGAAAGCGATATCCTGGCTTCCCCCCCTGACGGCGCGCGGCCGCGCGTCCGGCGCCTGGGCGCTGGTCGTGGTCCTCCTCGCGGCGATCACGCTCTCGGCCCCGGCGCGGGCGGACATCGTCGTCAATGTCGACCAGGGCGCGAGCCAGCCTCTGCCGATCGCCATTCCGGCCTTCACCGGCCCCGCCGCCGGGGCCAGGATCAGCCAGGTGATCGCCGCCGATCTGGCCCGCTCGGAATTGTTCCGGCCGCTCGATCCAGCCGGCTTCCAGGAGC
>DASXMK010000216.1:0-9879 GCA_036495705.1 Caulobacteraceae bacterium
CCCGGGAGTGACCGGGGGCCCGGCCGCGGAGGCGACGCACGCGGTGCTCGCCGAAGGCGCGCTCACCCTGGAAGACTATTGGGTGCGGCGCAGCGCCCGCGCCTGGTTCGACATTGACGGAGGCCTGGCCGCGCTGGACCCGGCCGCTCAGGCCATGGCGCCGCTGCTTGGCTGGTCCGTGGACCGGATCGACCGCGAGATCGCGCACTGTCGCGCGCGCCGCGAAACCGATCTGGCGATGGCTGTCGGAGCGCCCGCCGGCTGAGGGCGCCCGGAAGGACGAGAAGCCGCCCTATCAGAACCGGACCTCGAGTTCGCCCCCGTAAGTCCTGGGCGCGGTCAGGCCGTAACCGGTGACGATGTCCTGGGGAGCGACGCCCGGATTCGAAAGCAAGAGGCCCGCGGCGCCATCGTAACCAATGGTGTTGGTCACATTGTTGCAAAAGACGATGATGGTGTAGCGGTTCTTGGCGTCGGTCCAGGTCGCGCGAAGATTGAGCAGGGCGTAGGGCGACTGCAGGCTATAGGGCCGGTTGAAGACGTCGTCGTAGGTGGTGTCCTTCCAGATGACGCTGCCCGACAAGGTCAGGTTACCCGGCTCGAAGGGGATCGTGTAGAGCGCGTTGAACGAGATCTTGTTCTTCGGCGCTTCAGGCAAATACTGGCCTTTGATGTTCTGGACCAGCGCTCCCGCCGAAGTTTGTGTGCAACCGCTCGTATTGGCGCCGGGCTCCAGCGCCAGGGGGTCCACCGTGTCCTCAATGCATCCGCCGGCGTTGGCGATGGTGGCGTGCAAATAGGCGTAGTTGAGGCTGAGGGTCAGGTGATCGATCGGCCGCCAAACGGCTTCCATCTCGAACCCATAGGTATGGACGAGCGGCAGGTTGTAGATAACCGGGACCAGCAGGCCCTGAGCATTCTGAATGGTCAGAGGAACCTGATCATTGGAATAGCTGTAGTAAAAGGCCGCGGCGTTGAAGGAGAAGACCGAACCGACCGTTTTCTTGCCGCCGATCTCGAAGGAGTCGACCGACTCGGGCTGGGTCTCCGGATCCGCGCCGATGGTGTAGGAAGAGAAACCGCCCGACTTGTAGCCGCGGGCATATCGGAAATAGAGCAAGGTGCTGGGATCGGGCGTCCAGTCGACGTCGGCCTCGCCGGTCCAGGCCCGCCAGGTCGCGTCCAGCGTGCGGTACCAGGCGCCGTTGGCGGCGTTGAAGGTGGCGACGCCGGTTCCGGGATAGGCGCCTTGAGCGACGGCGACCGCGGTGAGGTCAAGCGCCGGCGTATTGGCGCCAAGGAAGTCTGAAGTGAAAAACGGTCCCACCAGTCCCGCATCGTCGAAGGCCTCGAACCGCCACGTCTGGTATCCTTGCTTGTGGTCATAGGTGTAGCGAACTGCGCCGTTGATCTTGAACTGGCTGTTGAATTTGTAGCTCGCGCCGACGAAGGCGGCGTAGTCGTCGTAGTCCATGACCGTATCCGAAGTCGAGTATGCGCTCGCCGCGTTGGCTGGCGCCGGACACAGCAGGGCGCCCCCCGGACAAAACGGCCCCGCGTTCGGGTTGATATAGTACGGATGGGCCAACTGCGTCTGGTTGGGCTCGACGCCGGCGTCGACCGGCTGACTGAACTTCTCGTGATACTGATAAAATCCGGCAATATATTGGAGCGGACCACCGCCTGTCGAGGTAATATTGATTTCGTTACTGAAGAACTGATCTTTTTCCTCGAAGAACGTGGTATTGGGATTTGGATTGATCGTCAAAGGCTGGGTGCATCCAGCCGGATTGGTCGGAAAGGCGACGAATGCGCAGAACGCGGCGGCCGCCGGCGGCGCGCCGGCCAACTGATAGGACGTGACACCGCTGTTGGTGTCTGCGGTGAAGTTGAGCAGATAGTTGAAGGTCTGGAATCCGCCGATATAGGTCAGATCGAACGATGGGAAGTGATAGGTAATTTGGGTGGCCAAGGCGAGGTTGCCGGTCTGGTCGTTGGTGGAGGTGAAGGGTTCGATGAACTGGCGTGGATTGACGTTCCCCGGGTTGTTGCCTGGAAACAGGTTGGCGGTCACCTTGTCGGCGGTGACCGAGACGATCGTCGGGCCGCCGGCGCATCCTGCCCCGCCCGGGGTCGCCGGCACGCCCGGGAGCCCGCACAGGCCGTAGAAGTCGTTCGGCTCGAAACTGCCGTTCAGGAACAGGGAGTCGGGAACGTTCCCGACGGTTTGGGCGGTATGGTAATTGGCCTTGAATTCGCCGCTCGAAGCCATCGCCCACATGTCCAGATGGCCGAAATCAGCCGCGACCTGGGCCTCCAGATAGTGCGCCGTGCCGCTGCTGCCGAGCGCTACGTTGCCGCCCTGGGCCGGACCGTCGAGATTGTTGAAATAGCCACCGCTGTCGTCGGTGTACATGCCGCCGAGGCGAAAACGAATATGGTCGGTGATCGGCCCTGAGACCACCGCCTCGCCCATGTATTCGCCGTAGTTGGCCACGCTCCCGCGCGCTTCGGCATAGTAGGTGTGGGTCGGCGCCTGGGAGGTGTAGAGGATGGTGCCGCCGTCGGAGTTGCTACCGTGCAGGGTGTTCTGCGGCCCGCGGTCGACTTCGATATTGCTGATGAAGAGATCGTCCTTCTGGAGGATGATGGCGGCGTTGGCGCCGTAATAGACGCCGTTGTAATAGGTCGCCACGGCTGAGGCCGTGGACAGGTTGTCGGTGTTGCGGCCGACGCCGCGGATATAGGGCCGGTCATCGATCGCGGTGTATGACAGACCCGGCGTGAAGTCGGTTATGTCTTGTAATGTCTGGATCCCGACCAGGGCCCGTTCCTTGGCGCTCAGAGCGGTGACGGCCACCGGCACAGTCTCGATGTCCTGTTGCCGCCGCTGAGCGGTCACGATCAACTCGCCCAGCGTTGTCGACGTGGCCTGGGCGTTCGCCGCGGCGTCCGCGGCGTGGGCCGCAGGGGCCCATGAGCTTACGCAAATTGCAATAGCCGCGACCGAGGCGCCGCTGAGCAGTTTGGCGTTCATCGCAATCCTCCCGATCAACCTGACCCGCTCTTGTGGCGGTCGTGGTTATCCTGAGGAATGCTGAGCCCGGATTTCCCCCAGGTCAAGCCTGACCGGCGTCCCAAACCCGGGGGGTTTGCGCCGCACCGCGCGCGCGGCGCCGCCTCGGTGGGCGGCGGTCCCACGCTCACTCCGCCCGGGACCTGCGGGGTGGAGCTGCAGGTTCGCTGGCCGTAAGACTTCCTAAGCGCCCGCGCCCGCGGGCCCCGGGAGTTCGTATTGACGAAGATCGCGCGCCCTCGCCGTGGCGCTGGCGGGCATCCAAGCCCCCCGCCGAACGCGGACGCCCTGCTCGACGCCGCTGCCGCGCACTATCTGGCTGGCCGGCTCGACGAGGCGGCCAGTCTCTATGGGCGCGCCGAATCTAGGGACGATTTCCGCGCCGGCTATTCCCTGGCGGTGATCGACATTCGCCGGGGTCGTTTCGAGGCCGCGCGCGTCCGGCTCCTGGCCGTCACCGCGACCGCCCCGGATGATTTCGCCGCCTGGCACAATCTCGGCGTCGCCCTGCAGGCGCTCGGGCGATGGCGCCAGGCGGCCAAAGCCTATGGCCGAGCACACTCCCTGCGCCCGGACGCTACTGAGACTGGCTTTTCCCTGGCCATCGTACTGGCCACGGAAGGGCGAGTGGACGAGGCCATCGATGTCTACCGGTCCCTGGCGGCGGATCCGGCCCCGCGTGGCCGGGCCCTTATCCGCCTCGCCATCCTGCGGCCCGGAGCGGTGACCGAAGTGGAGCTGGACACGCTTCGCGGCGAAGCGGCGCGGGCCAGCGGCGAGAGCGCCATCGCCGCCCAATTCGCCCTTGGCGGCGCCTTGGAGGCGCGCGGCGAGTATGACGCCGCCTTCGCCGCCTTCGAAACCGGTGCGGCCCTGAAGCGCGCGGCGCTGGAGGCCGGCGAACCAGCGTCGCGGCCCGCCGCCGTAGAAAAGGCGCACGAGCGCTCGGCAAATCACATCCAGAGCCTGTTCACGCCGCAATTCCTCGCCGGTCACGCCGGCGAGGGTGAAAAGCGTGCCGCGCCGATCTTCATCGTCGGCTTTCCGCGGTGCGGCTCAACTCTGGTCGAGCAGATCCTGGCCAGCCACCCGGGGGTCCACGGGCTGGGCGAAAATCCGGCTCTGTCCTCAGCGCTGGGGAGTGGGTTCCCCTACGACCAATCGGCGGCGATGGAGCCTGACCCTTTCCGCCGCCTGGCCGAGCGCTATCTGGCCAACCTCGCGCGCCTCGGCTGGAAATCGCGCCTGCGCCCGGTCGACAAGACCCTTGAGAACTACCTGCATGTCGGCGCCATCGCCCTGATGTTCCCACGCGCCGTCATCATCCACTGCCTGCGCGAGCCTTTGGACAGCTGCCTATCGTGTTTTGGCCAGCTGTTCGCGAGCGGGGCCGAGACCCTCTATGACCTGGGCCAGATCGGCCGCGAATACGCGCGTTATCGCCGGCTCATGGACCATTGGAGGGCGGTCCTGCCCGGACGGGTGAAGACGGTGAACTATGAGGCTCTGGTCACGGATCCCGAAGTCCGGATCCGCCAGCTGGTGACCGAGACCTGCGGGCTCGACTGGGCCGAGGAGTGCGTGAGGTTTTTTGAGACCCGGCGGCCCGTGGCCACGGCCAGCGCCGACCAGGCGCGCCGGCCGATCTATCGCTCTTCCCTGGAACGCTGGCGCCGGTATGAACCTCACTTGGCCCCGCTGATCGCAGCGCTGGGCTCTTACGCCCCCAAGGCCGGCTAAAGAGGAAACGACCATGGCCCGCTCGATCGCCGATGCGCTGTTGGGCGTGCTCGGTCCGGACAAGGTGCGCACCGACGAGGCGAGCCGGGCGGACCGGCGCCACGACTATTGGGTGGCGAGCCACCTGCGCGATCATCTGGGCTCGCCCGCGCCGCTGCCGGCCTGCGTCGTGCGCCCCTCAGGCGTCGAGGATGTGCGCGCCGTGCTGAAACTGGCGACAGAGTTGCGGGCCCCCGTCATCCCCTTTGGCCTCGGCAGCGGCGTGGTCGGCGGCGTGCTGACCTCGGCCGAGGCTGTGCTGCTGGACATGGGGGCCATGAACCGCACACGATCGATCGACAAGATCAATCTGCTGGCCAGTTTCGACGCCGGCAAGAACGGCCTGGAGGCCGAGAACGACGTCGCCGCCGAGGGCCTGACCATCGGCCATTGGCCGCAATCGGTGGCCATCAGCAGCGTCGGGGGCTGGATCGCCACCCGGGCGTCGGGCCAGTTCTCCACCGCCTATGGCAACATTGAGGATATCGTCTACGCCATCGAAGCGGTGCTGCCGGATGGCGCGCTGGTGAATCTGGGCAAGGCGCCCCGGGCCGCGGCCGGACCCGACCTGCGGCATCTGATGCTCGGCAGCGAAGGGACCCTGGGGGTGATCACCGGCGTCACCTTGTCCCTGCGCCGAGCCCCGCAGACGCGCGCCGTCTCGGCGTTCGAGACGTCGGACATGGCCGCGGGCTTCGCTTTCCAGCGCGAGGTGATCCAGGCCGGCTGGCGCCCGCCGGTGGTCAGGCAATATGACGAGCGCGAGGCCGCACGCCTGGACGCGCGCGCCACCCGATGCCTGGTGCTGATGGTGCACGAAGGGTCCGCCGAACTGGTCGCGGCGGAACAGGGCGCCGTGGCGCGGATCGCCGCCGGCCGCGGTCTGACCAACGCGCCGGTCGACATCGTTGATCACTGGCTCGAACACCGCAACACCGTTCCGCGCTGGGAAAGCTTCCTTGAGCGCAACATCATCATCGACACCGTGGAGGTTTCGGCCCCCTGGGGCGCGATTGGGGCCATCTATGACGACGCCGTGGCCGCGCTGAGGCGCTTGCCCGGATGCCTGAACGGCTCGGCGCACAGCTCCCACGCCTATCGCAGCGGACTCAATCTCTACTTCAGCTTCGCCATCCGCACCGAAGAGGCGGCGGCCATGGAGGGCGCCTATTTCGACGCCTGGGCCGCGATCATGCAGGCCACCGACCGGCACGGCGGCGGGCTGGCTCATCACCATGGCGTCGGCCGGGTGCGGGCCCCGAGGTTGGAACGCGAAATGGGCCCCTCGGGGCTGGCGCTTCTGCGGCGGCTGAAATCGGCGCTCGACCCGGCCGGGATCATGAATCCAGGCGCCCTGCTCGCCGATGTCTGAGCTTATCCTGGCCATCGATGTCGGAACCACCTCGACCCGGGCGGCGGTGACGGCGCCGGACGGCCGGTTCGTGGGGCTGGCGTCCGCGCCCCTGACGTCCCGGTCCCCAGGTCCCGGGCGCGTCGAGCAGGACGCCGAGGCGGTGTGGCGCGCGACTTTGGACGCGGTTCAGCGGGCGTTGGCGGACGCCGGGCGCGCGGCCAGCGATATAGCGGCGATCGGCGTCACCACCCAGAGGGCCAGCGCCGTGGTCTGGGATCGCACGACCGGGGCGCCGCTGAGCCCGCTGGTGGTGTGGAGCGATCTGCGCGGCGCCCAAAGGGCCAGCGAACTGGCGGCCGCCGGTTTCATGCTGGCCCCGCAACAGGCCGCCACCAAGCTGGAATCGCTGTTCGCGGCGGTGGAGGCCCCGTCGTCGCGCCTGGCTTGGGGCAACATCGACAGCTACGTGATCTTCCGGCTCACCGCCGGTGGCGGCCATGTCACCGACCGCAGTCAGGCGTGGCCCTGCGGCTATCTTGCCTTGCCGGACTTCTCCTGGAACGCGCGCCTGATCGAACATCAGCGTCTGGACCCGGGGACGTTTCCGGCCCTGGTCGACACCTGGGGCGAGATCGGCCCGACCGCAGGCGCCGTTTTCGGCGCGCAGGTTCCGATCACCGCCGATATCGCCGACCAGCAAAGCGCGCTCCTGGCTCACGGCGGTGAGGCCGGGACGGCCAAGTTCACCTTCGGCACCTCGGGGACCTTCGACCTCGCCACCGGCGGGACATTCCTGTTCCCGGGACCAGCCACGCCGCCGCTCATCGTCTCGTCGGTGGCCGGCGATACGCGGTTCTGCCTCGAGGGCATGGTGCTCTCGGCCGGCTCGGCCGTGGACTGGCTGCGCCAGGCTTTCACGCTTGGCGACCATGCCGCCTTCGAGGGCCTGGCCGGTTCGGTCGCCGACGCGGCCGGCGCGGCGTTCCTGCCGGCCATGCAGGGGCTCGGGGCGCCGCACGGCGATCCCCGCCGACGCGCCAGCCTGACCGGCCTCACCGCATCGGTCGGCAGGGCGCACCTGGCGCGGGCGGCGTTCGAGGGTGTGGCCTTCCGCGCCCGCGAGATCGTCGATCACATCTATGCCGTGACGGATTTCGCGCCGCCGTCGGCGCTGGGGGTGGACGGCGGCCTCAGCCGCAGCCGCGTATTCCTGCAGATCCTCGCCGACCTGGGCGGGCGACCGGTGCGCCGGCATGCGACGGTGGAAGCGACGATGCTGGGCGCCGCCTTGAGCGCCGGGCGCGGGGCCGGACTTCTCACGGGCGAAGACGCCGCCGAGATGATCCGCTTCGAGTCGGCCATCGAACCGAAAATCCGGACGGACGAAGCCGAAGCCCGGTTTGCGGCCTGGCGCGAGCAGGTCTACGGCTCCAGCCCATGAAACAGACCAGCCTTGGACCGTTGGGGTCAGTGAGCCGCATGACCCTGGGCGGCGGCGGGCTTGGCCGCATCTGGGGCGAGACCTCGATCGGCGAGGCGGTGGCCACCGTCCACGCCGCCATCGAGGCCGGCATCAACCTCATCGACACCGCGCCGATGTACCGCGACTGCGAGCAGGTCATCGCCGGCGCGTTCGCGGGGCGCCTGCCGCCCGGCGTGCGCGTCACCACCAAACATCAGCTGGGCGCGCCACCGCCGCAAGAGATCGCCGCGCGCCTCACTGCGTCGCTCGAGGCCAGCCTGGCCGCCATGCGCCTCGAGCGCGCCGACATCTTCTTCCTGCACAGCAACATCTGTCCCGACGGCTATGTCTACGCCCGCCATGCGGATCGCCAGCCGCAGTTCGCCACGCCGTGGCGCACCTATGTGGAGGCGGTGATCCCGGCCATGGAGGCGCTCAAGGCCGACGGACGCATCGGGGCGTGGGGCATCACCGGCGTTGGCGTTCCCGGAACCATCCTCGACGCCCTGGCGCACGATCCGGCCCCGGACGTGGT
Source organism: Caulobacteraceae bacterium (assembly GCA_036495705.1). GTDB lineage: Bacteria > Pseudomonadota > Alphaproteobacteria > Caulobacterales > Caulobacteraceae > Acaudatibacter. Next base: position 8,207 of record DASXMK010000216.1, read on the forward strand.
CCAGGCGGTCAGCAATCTGCTCGACAGCCCGGGCGGCATGCGCAACTACGCCGAGCCGCCCCGCCCGCGCCAGATCATCGCCGCGGCCAAGGCGCGCGGCGTGGGCGTCATGGGCATCCGCGCCGTGCAAGCGGGCGCTCTCACCGCGGAAATCGACCGCGCGCTTTCGAGCAACCACCCCGAGAGCCGGGACTATGTGCTGGCCACGCCATTCCGGGTGCTGTGCGATGAACTGGGCGAAAATCCGGCCCGGGTGGCCCATCGCTACGCCTTGGCCATGGACGGCGTCGACACCGTGGTGCTCGGGGTCAAGAACCGCGCCGAACTGGCCGATTGCCTCGAGGCCGAAGCCGCCGGCCCGCTGGACATGGATGTCGTCCGGCGCATAGACGCGCTCGGACTGCGCCAGGCTTAACGGGGGGGGGGCCCGGCCGTGGATCTTCAGCTCACTGACAAGGTGATCTTCATCGCCGGTGGCAGCCGTGGCATCGGCCGGGCCATCGTCGAGGCGCTTCTGGCCGAAGGGGCGCGCGTCGCCATGACCGCCCGCGGCGCCGAGGATCTGGAAGCCGCGCGGGGGAGATTGGCCGAAGCCTTCGGCCCTGACCGAGTGTGGGCCAGAGCCGGCGACATGCGGCGTTCGGATGTCATTGACGAGACCCTGTCGGCCGCCGAGCAGGACATGGGCCCCTTGTGGGGGGCGGTGGCCAATGTCGGCCTGCATCCCTGTCCGCCCGGATTCGAAATCGACGACGACACCTGGCGCGCCGGCATCGACCAGAATTTCGACTCGTCCTTTCGCCTCGCCCGGAGCGCGCTGCGGCGCATGGTCCCAAGACGCGAAGGCTCGCTGCTGTTCATCAGCTCGATCGCCGGCCTGGGGGCCCTGGGCTCACCCCTCACCTATGGCGCGGCCAAGGCCGGGATGAACCATCTGGCCAAGGAGCTGGCGCGCATCGCCGGCGCGGACGGGGTGCGGGTCAACGCCATCGCACCCGGCAACATCATCTTTCCTGGCGGCGATTGGGAAGAGCGCGCAAAGGGGCCGCAGGGTGACGCCTGGGCCCGGTGGATAAACCGCGAGGTGCCGTTGAAGCGCTTTGGCCGGCCCGACGAGATCGCCGCCGCCGCGGCTTTCCTGCTGAGCCCGCTGGCCAGCTTCGTCACCGGGGCGGTGATGCCTGTCGACGGCGGCCAGACGCGCTAACCGCCGAACGGCGGCAGGGGCAGGCCGGGAACGCCGGGCTCGAATGCCAGCAGCCCGCCGGCCCACGGCTGGCGCGCCAACGCCGCCTCATCCAGCAGCCAGCGGGCCGTGGTGACATAGAGCGTCGCCAGGCTCTCGCCGCCGAAGGCGCAACTCGACGGATGGTCCACGGGAACCGGCACGATGCGGTCAACGCTGCCGTCGGGGGCGTAGCGGACCAGGCGCGCCCCACCCCACTGGGCGTTCCACACATAGCCTTCGACGTCGACCGCCGATCCGTCCGGCCCGTAAGTCTCCCCGCGCGTGTGGACGAAGGGACGCCGCGCGCCGGCGGCGCCGGTCGCCGGGTCGATGTCGAGGGCGTCGATGATGCGCAGCAGAGAGTCGGCCACATACAGGAGGTCACCCGCCGGGCTGCACACCAGGGTGTTGGAGATCCCGAGGCCATCGAGGACGCGGGTGCAGG
>DASXMK010000217.1:0-3189 GCA_036495705.1 Caulobacteraceae bacterium
GGGAGGGGGGCCAGCTTGCGACGATGTGCGCTTAGCAGCCCCCTCCACCCCTTCGGGGTCCCCCTCCCTCTGGGGGGGAGGAGAATTAAGCCAAAAACCCGGCCTCGGCGAAGTCGATCATGCGCTTGAGCAGCGCCTCGACGTCGCTCTCCCGGGTGACCCCGTCGGAGAGGACGTGCAGGCGGTCGAACTCGGCGAAGCGGTTGTTGTGGAGCATGCCCAGCGCGAAATGCAGGCGCCAGTAGATCTCCTCCGGCGGCAGTTGCGGCAGGGCGGCGATCAGGGCGTCTGCGAAGCGCCGCAGGTGGGAAACGTCGGTGCGTAGCACCTCTTTCATCGACTCGGTGCCCTCGCTGCGGGCGCGGATGATGAACTGCACGGAAATGCGCCGCTCATGGGCCGGATTGGACCAGCGCAGCGGCGGCTCGAACAGGGCGGCCAGGATCGCCCGCACCGGCGGCCGGCCGCCGTGGGCGTCGGCGGCCACATGCAGCATCCGCGCCCGCTCGCGGTTCAGCTCGGCCGTGCGGCGGCGGAAGATCTCGAACAGCAGGGCGTCCTTGGAGCCGAAATGGTAGTTGATGCTGGCCAGATTCACCCCGGCTTCGGCGGTGATGTCGCGCACCGAGACGTTCTGGAAGCCGTGCAGGGCGAACAGGCGCTCGGCGGCGGTGAACACGGCCGCCTTGGTGGCGGCCTCGCGCTCAGGATCGGCGGCGAGGTCTTCGAGCGGTTCGGCGGCGTCGGTCATCGGGCGTTTGAAACCCTTGTTTGACGTGAGTGATAAGCCGTGCGCGGACGGAAGCAAAGCCCGGCCGCCGGACCGGTTAGCGTACCAGTTCGCGCATCGCCCGGTCGAGCCCCTCGATGGTCAGGGGGAACATGCGCTCGTGCATCAGCTCGCGCATGACGCCGATGGACGGTGTGTGGTCCCAGTGCCGGGCCGGGGTCGGATTGATCCACACGACGCTATCCCAGGTGCGCGAGGCGCGGTCGATCCACACCGCCCCCGGCTCCTCGTTCCAGTGTTCCACCGACCCGCCCGGATAGGTGATCTCATAGGGGCTCATGGTCGCGTCGCCGACGAAGATCACCTTGTAGTCGCGGCCGTATTTGTTGAGCAGATCCAAGGTCTCGAGCTTCTCCGAGTGTCGCCGGCGGTTGTCCTTCCACACGCTCTCGTAGAGGCAGTTGTGGAAATAGAAGAACTCCATGGTCTTGAATTCGGTGCGCGCGGCGCTGAACAGCTCCTCGCAGACGCGGATGTGGCTGTCCATGGAGCCGCCGATGTCGAAGAACAGCAGCACCTTGATGGTGTTGCGCCGCTCCGGCTGCATGACCAGGTCGAGATAGCCCTTGTTGGCCGTCTCCTTGATCGTGCCCTTCATGTCGAGTTCGTCCGGGGCCCCCTGGCGGGCGAACTTGCGCAGGCGCCGAAGCGCGATCTTGATGTTGCGCGTGCCCAGTTCGACCTGGTCGTCCAGGTTCTTGTACTCGCGCTTGTCCCACACCTTGATGGCGCGCCCGTGCCGGCCCTTGTCCTGGCCGATGCGGATGCCTTCGGGGTGATAACCGCCGGCTCCGATGGGGAAGTTGCGGCCATTGCCGCGGGCGTTCTCGTCGCCTTCCTCGTCGTCGCCTTCGCCCTGAGCCTGGCGCATGCGCTCCTGGAGCATCTCCATGAACTTGTCGAACCCGCCCATGGCCTCGATCTGCTTCTTCTCCTCCTCGGTGAGGAAGCTTTCGGTCAGGCGCTTGAGCCACTCGGTGGGGATGTCCTGGGCCTTTTCGGCCGAGACCAGCTCCAGGCCCTTGAACACATGGCCAAAGACCACGTCGAAACGATCGAGGTGTTTCTCGTCCTTCACCAGCACGGTGCGCGACAGGTAGTAGAAATCCTCGACCCGGCGGTCGATGACCGACTTGTCCATGCCCTCCATGAGCATGAGATATTCCTTCAGGGTCACCGGCACCTTGGCGGCGCGAAGCTCGGTGAAGAAGCGCATGAACATTCGAGGTTTCCCGCGCGGTCGAACGGCTGTTTGAAGGATGGGGGCGGCCGGCCCTCCTGTCCAGTGGGCTTTAGAGGACGATGGGTTTTGGCGGAATCGCCAAAACGCTGAATCGTGCTCGCGATTCAAAGTGTAGAGCCTGATTCAGACCCGGAGCCTTTCCCGATCAGATCCATCTGATCGGATGAGAAAGGCTCGCCTCGAAGCAAGCGAGCGTGTTCTCACCACAAAACCAGTGCCCACTTTTGCGGAACACGCTCCGCATCTGTCCCGTGCAAAGCCATTAGGCTCTAGTTCCGCCGCATGATGAATTCATGGTCGACCTGGGCCCCGACGTGGAAGTCGTATTCGCCGACCTTGCTAAAGCCGTAGCGCACATAGAACCGCTGGGCGGCGAGGTTCTGCGACCACACCCCCAGCCACACTGGGGCCCGGCCCTCCGCCGCCAGCCACGCCAGGGCCTCGTCCATCAGCCGCGCGCCCAGGCCCGCGCCTTGGGCCTCGTCCAGCACATAGATGCGCTTGATCTCGCCGCACCCGGCCGTGACCTCGGGGTGGGGAAGGCCGCAGGCGCCGGCCAGGGCGTAGCCGACGGGGCCGCCGGCCGTCTCCGCCAGCCACACGGCCATGTGCGGCGCGGCCAGCTCGCCGGCCACCTTTTCCGGCGTGTGGGCGGCTTCGAGGAAGGCGGCCAGGTCCTGTGGCGCATAGAGATGGCCGAAGGTGTCGGCGAAGGTGCGCGCGCCGAGCGCGGCGACGAGGCGGGCGTCGGCGGGGCATGCGCGGCGGATCGTGGTCAACAGCATGGTGAGAAGGTCGCCGGCGGGTTAAGGACAAGGTCCATGGACCTCGTCCTCTATAGCCATCGCGACATGAGTCTGCACCGGCCGCGCGCCAGCCATCCGGAACGCCCCGAACGCCTGGACGCGGTCCTGGGGGCGCTGGAGGCGGCGCCCGGCCTCAACCTCGACCGGCGCGAGGCCCCGAGGGCCGCGGTCGCCGATCTGGCGCTGGTGCACGATCCGGCTTTCATCGCCGCCGTCGAGAAGTCGGTTCCGGCGAGCGGCGTCGCCTATCTCGACCCCGACACTCAGGTTTCCCCCGGCAGCCTCGGGGCCGCCTTGCGCGCAGCCGGCGGGCCGACGGAAGCCGCTCGGGCCGTGGCCAGGGGCGAGGC
>DASXMK010000218.1:0-6042 GCA_036495705.1 Caulobacteraceae bacterium
GAGGCTGACCTATCCTTGCGCTTTGCGACTCCTTTCGGTGCTGGTGGCCCAGCGCTATTTCAATTTCGACTCCGGGAGTTGACCCACTCCTCCATCGCCGACTTCTGCCCCCAAGGCTTCGACGATGATTTACGCGAGCACAGTCAGTTGCGTGTGGCTGAGTCCGACCGAAAGATCCGCGTGATTCAAGAATGTGTGCAAGGCTTTGTGCTCGATCGGCTCAAGGTGGCGTACGGCGGGGATAACTATTTGGAAAACGCGATTGACAATAAAGAGCTCTTAAAGAAAACATACGAGAAATACCTAGATGATGAGCCGGCGGACCGAAAAGAACTTTCGACTTATCTAGATTTTCTCGACCTCAGAAAAATCGTAGAATCTCCAAAGAACTGGGAATTATTTAAGGATACGCTCAACTTTCAACTTCCGACCGAGAAAAAAGGCAAAGCACGTTACGTAACTTGGTTTGACGAAGTAAATAAAATCCGACGCATCCCAGCGCATCCCTTCAATCGGGCGTATTCCGATGCTGAGGTGGATACGCTGAACTTTGTCTACTCACAGCTAACTCAGCGTGGGGTCATCTCGATTTAAGCGGCCACGGCTATTAGGGGCAGTAGCACTCAGCGCCCTGCCATAGCTGCTGAATTATAGGAATAGGTCGGCCAGGACGGCGCATAGCCAGCGTCGGCTTGATTTCCCCAGGCAGACCAACGTTCCCGCTCCCCCCGGGCAAATAACTCCAGATAAGGACCGGGCGAGCACGCTTCGATGATTTCATACTGTTCGTCTGGCTTGCGGCTGTGCTCCCGCTTTCGTGTCTCGACCATGTTAACCTGACGCCGTCCCGCGTCGCGCGTCCGGGCATTTTTGCCGCGCACTCCAAACAGGATCATTTCCGTCACATTGCGAAAATAGAACCCGACGCCGCGACCATCCGACCCGCCGTCCTTGCGAATTTTGTGCCAGATTAAGTTGGACTTGTAGATGAATCCCCAAGCCTCCATCACCTGCAGTGCCTCAGGCAGAAGAGCGTTCGGTGTCCACAGGTACAGGTGGGCCGTCGCCGCCGCGACACTCCCCACGGGCAACGCCTTAATGTCGTCCAGCGTCATCGTTTCGTAACGTGACAGCCGCTGGTGTTCGGGCGCTATCTTCCCCGTCCGATTTTGAAATTGCCAAGGCGGATCGGCCAATATGGTTCCAAACCGGCGGCCGGGGAAATCCAGCTGCAAGTCGATCGCTGCGTCTCGGGCAAGTTTGCTTATCGGCATAATCGTCCCCGGCGCGAAACAGATCTAGTGAGATCTCAAATGGTTAACGAACTCAGTATGATTGCGAATCGCAACCATAGTAAGTTCTCTATTTGTTCTTTTTTTGGTTGGAATCAAGCACCACTCGAACAGGGACACGCCTGCCGTTCAGGACCTGATGGAAAAAGCTGCGCCGGACGCCTCCGCGTCAGGCAATCCGTTCCAAGCCGCGGTGATCTCGGCCAGGGCGGCGATGGCCACCTCCCACGGGGCCTTGCCGCCCAGCTCAAGGCCGATCGGAGTGTGCAGGCGGCTCACCTGCGCGCCGGTCAGGCCGGTGGCCTCAAGCCACGCCGTGCGGTCAGGCCGACGGCGGCGCGAGCCCAGGGCGCCCACGTAAAACGCCGGCGACGGCAGGGCGGCCAGCAGGGCGGCGTGGTCAAGCTCGGCGTCGTGGGTCGCCGCCGCCACCGCCGTCCACGGATCAAGGCCGATGGCCGCCAGGGCCTCGCCCGCCTCGTCGCGGCGATAGGCGACGCCCGGCAGCGGCGGCGCTTCCGCCGGACCTTTCGGCCGCACCAGAGTGGTCTCCCAGCCGGCCTGGGCTCCCAGCGCCGCCATGGCCAGGGCGGTCGGGTCGGCTCCGAGCACGATCAGCCGCGGCGCAGGCTTGAAACGCTTGGCGAACGCTCCGGGCCATGCCTGTGGCGGGCTGTCTTCGGGTCCGCAGGCGTGGTGTTCCCCATCGCTCAGCCATAGCGCCGGCGTGCGGGCCTCGGCGAGCGCCAGCAGGCGCCGCGCCGCCGCATCGTCCGGGGCGATGCGCTCGAGCAGGATCACCACCCGCGCGCCGCACATCAGGCGGATGTCGGGCCATGGACTGCCCTCGCCGTAGACAAGGCGCATCGCATCGCCGCTTTCCAGCACCACGGCGGCGTGGCCGGCGACATCGGCCTCCAGGCAGCCTCCAGAGAGGAATCCCGAGACCACGCCCTGGGCGATCACCATCTGCGTGCCGACCGGCCGGGGACCGCCGCTGTCCAGGGCGATGATGGTGGCGAGGGCCGCCGGCTCCCCTAAGTCCATGGCGCGCTTGAGGGCTGGCCGGGCGTCGTCGGCGAAGCCGAACAGCGGCCAGTCCGGCAGCGCGTCCAGCGGCGCCATCGCCTTCACGGCGAGCCGCCGGCCCCTTCGGTCGAGCCGACGACAACGCCGAACGAGCGCCACACCGTCTTGACCATGTCGCGCTCGACCCAGGCGAACACCAGCACGCCGCCGATCAGCACGGCGATCAGCCAGGCGGGAAACCCGCCCCCGCCGCCGCGCCGGCTCACGCCGCCTGCTTGAAGTACGGCTTGTCGCCGAAGATCGTCGCCCGGGTCATCACCCGGCGATGGGGCAGATAGTCGCTGACGGCATAGTGCTGGGTGCAGCGGTTGTCCCAGAACGCCACCGCCCCCGGCGTCCAGCGCCAGCGCACGCTGAACTCCGGCTGCTGGATGTGACGGAACAAGAAGTCGAGGACCGCCCGGCTCTCTTCGCGCCTCAGCCCCTTGATGCGGGCGGTGAAACCGGAGTTGACGAACAGACCGCTCTTGCCGGTCTCGGGATGGGTGCGGACCACCGGATGGATGACCGGAGGGTGCTGTTCGACGGCGGTCTCATAGCGCTCACGCCCAGCGGCCTTGCCGACCACGCCCGCAGCGGGAAATGCGTGGGCGAAGTCGTGCACCGCCGACAGCCCGTCCAGGAACGAACGCATGGGCGTGGAGAGGGCTTCATAGGCCGCGGTCATGCTTGCCCACAGGGTATCCCCGCCGCTGGGTGGCAGCAGCCGGGCGTGCAGGACGGCGCCCATGGCCGGACGCTCCAGGAAAGTGACATCCGTGTGCCAATGATCGTTGTCGGTGGGGTTGGTGGCGTGATTGTCGAGGATGAACACCTCCGGCGCCGCCTCATCGCCAGGATAGAGCGGGTGAGTGTGCAACTCGCCGAAGCGGGCGGCGAAATCACGCTGTTGCACCGTGGACAGGTCCTGGTCCTCGAAGAACAGCACCTTGTGCGCCAGCAGGGCGGCGCGGACGTCGTCGATGACCGCGTCCGAATGGTCGTCTCTGAGATCGATTCCACCGACCACCGCGCCGATGGTCGGGTTCAGCGGCTGGACGGCCAGGGCGTTGGTGCGGGTCATTCAAGCAGCCTTTCCGTCCGGCGATATCTTGACCGCCGCGTCCTAGGCGGTCACCAGCGTTTCGCCTCAGGAGGAGATGCCATGAGACGCGCCGCCATAGTGTGCCCGATCCGAACGCCGGTGGGCAAGTTCCTGGGAACCCTGGCGCCCCTGTCGGCCGGCGAGCTGGGGGCGGTGATCCTGCGCGCCCTGGTGCAGCGCACGGCCATCGATCCGGCGCTCATCGACGATGTCATCTTCGCCCAGGGCTACGGCAGCGGCGAGGCCCCGTGTATCGCCCGCTGGAGCGCCCTGGCCGCCGACCTGCCGATCTCCATTCCCGGCTACCAACTCGACCGGCGCTGCGGCTCTGGCCTGCAGGCGGTGATCGACGCGGCGATGATGGTCCAGACCGGGGCCGCCGACGTGGTCGTGGCCGGCGGCGTCGAGAGCATGAGCAACGCCGAATACTACACTACCGACATGCGCGGCGGGGCCCGGGCCGGTTCGGTCACCCTGCACGACCGCCTGGCCCGCGGGCGGGTGATGAGCCAGCCGATCGCCCGCTTCGGGGTCATCTCCGGGATGATCGAGACCGCCGACAACCTGGCCCGCGATTACCAGATCTCGCGCGAGGACTGCGACGAATACGCCGCCATGAGCCACCAGCGCGCCGCCACCGCCCAGGCGATCGGCAAGTTCGACGACGAAACCGTGCCTGTGGCCGTGCCGCAGAAGCGCGGCGATCCGGTGATGTTCCTGCACGACGAGGGGGTGCGGGCCGACGCCACGCCGCAAAGCCTGGCCAAGCTCAAGCCGCTGGAAAAGGACGGGGTGGTCACCGCCGGCAACGCCAGCCAGCAGAACGACGCCGCCGCCGCCTGTCTGGTGGTGGCCGAGGACAAACTCCACAAACTCAAGCTCGACCCCATGGGATGGTTCGTGGCCTGGGCCGCGGCCGGCTGCGATCCCTCGCGCATGGGCATCGGCCCGGTGCCGGCGGTGGCGCGTCTCTTCCACCGTACTGGCCTCTCGTGGGACAAGATCGACCTGGTCGAGCTCAACGAGGCCTTCGCCCCGCAGGTCCTGGCGGTGCTCAAAGGCTGGGGATGGGACGAACGGGACAGGCTGAATGTCAACGGCTCGGGCATTTCGCTTGGCCACCCGATCGGGGCCACCGGCGGGCGCATTCTGGCCAATCTGCTGCGCGAGCTGAAGCGCCGGGATGGACGCCTGGGCCTGGAAACCATGTGCATCGGCGGCGGCCAAGGCATCGCGGCGGTGTTCGAAGCGGCTTAACCTTTTCCCCCCTCCCGTCTTCCCCCCTGAGGCGGGAGAGAACGCCTGCGCCTCTCCTCCGATGGCTTGGGGGAGGGGGACCGCGAAGCGGTGAGGGGGAGCGGATGCTACGGTGTCAGGCCATATTTGGCTGCCGTCTTGGCGATTGTCGGGTCGATCTTCGCGGCAGCGGCGATGTCGGCCTTGCCCTCCGCCGCGTGGCCCTCTTTCAGCATGGCCAGACCCCGGCCATAGAGCGGCCAGGCATTCCTGGGCGCCCGGCTCGCAACCGCGTTGAAATCGGCGATGGCCTTGTCCAGGTCGCCCTGGCGCAACCTTACGAACCCGCGGCCGTCGAGCGCATCCGCATCCGATGGCAACAGGCGCAGGGCGTGCTGGCAGTCAGCCGTGGCCTTGTCGAGGTCGCTCGCCAGGAGCATCCGCGCCCAGCAACGACCGCTCAGAGCCACCGCCAGTTTGCGGTCATCCGGATGCGCCTTGATCCACAGATCAAGCTCGGCAAGCGATAGCGCCGGCGCCTCAGCGGTTCGATAGAGCGCGGCGAGCACGAAACGATCGTCCGAGGCGCCCGACAGGGCCCGCCGGGCGGCGTCGAGGTCGGCCAGCGCGCCGGCGTTGTCATGGGCGGCAAGGCGCAGGCTGGCGCGGGCGATCAGCGCCCGCGAATCGGCGGGCGCCAGCGCCAGGGTGCGGTCGAAGTCGGCCATCGCCAGGCCCGACTGGCCGGCCACCAGATGCGTCTCGCCACGCTGGTAGGCGTAGTCAGGCTGTTTCGGGTCCAGCTCCATGGCCTTGCTGAAGTCGGCGACCGCGGCTGTGAATTCGCGCCTGGCGGCTTCGGCGGCGGCTCGGCGGGCGAAGCCGGCGGCATCCGGCGGCGGCGACTCCGTCGCTGATGGCGGCTGGGCCGCGCCGGCGGCGAGATTGAACACCGGCCCGCCGTTGTAGGTGAAGTAAAGCCGGTGCTGGCTGTTGGCGACGTAGACCCGATGCGAGAGGAAGAAGTCGGCGCCCAGCAGCATGTCGGCGCCCTGCAGGTCGGTGTCGCCGACGCGCAGGCGGGTGTGCTCGATCTTCTCGACGCCGATCTCGAACAGCTCCACGGGCGCGATCCAGATTCGTATGAGGTGCGGGCCGACGCCGCCGGAGAGCCCCTGGAACACCACGCCTGGCTTGTCGGGGCCAAGTCCCAGTCGCCTCGCCGCCGAAAGGGCCATCAGCGAACTGGCCGCGCCGGTGTCGAACACCACCTTGATCCGGCTCCCATTCACCTTGGCGGCGCCCTCGATGGCGGGGCGGAACCGCGACGGTGGGCCCTCC
>DASXMK010000219.1:0-7831 GCA_036495705.1 Caulobacteraceae bacterium
GAGGCCTTCAGATGGGTCAGCGCCTTGCGGGCCATCGAGCGCGGATCGCGGTTGTACGGCTCGTTGGTGTCCGGGTTGAGCACGTCGCAGAACAGGGTCAGCGTGGTCTGCTGGTAAAACGGATCGACATTGGCCGTCGAAAGATCCGGCCGCAGCTTCATGTCGCTCTCGTTGATCGCCTTCCAGCCGGCGATCGAGGAGCCATCGAACATCACCCCGTCGGTCAGGAAATCATCGTCCACCAGATCCACATCAAAGGTCACATGCTGCAGCTTGCCTCGCATGTCCGTGAACCGAACATCGACGTATTTGGCTTCTTTCTCTTTGATTAGCTTATGGATTTCAGCGGGACTCGGCATTCGTCGGGATCCTAAAGGTTAGTTGGGACTGCGAGAGAGGGGGACGGCCGGCGGCCGTCCCCCGTTGGAAGGCGTCAGGTCTCGTGCAGGGCTTCGCCGTGCACCGCCATGTCGAGGCCCTCGAGCTCGGCGTCCTCGCTGACTCTGAGGCCCACGGTGTACTTGCACACCATCAGGATCAGGAAGGTCACCACGCCCGACCAGACGATGGTGCCGATGCAGCCGTAGAACTGCGTCAGTGCGCTGTGCACCTTGCCGGCCGAGTTGATGGTCGCGTCGGCGAACACGCCGGTGAGGATCGCGCCGATGAAGCCGCCCACGCCGTGGACCCCGAAGGCGTCGAGGCTGTCGTCGTAGCCGAGGGCCCGCTTCAGGAAGACCGCGCCCAGGTAGCAACCGACGCCGGCGGCCACGCCGATGACGAAGGCCCCGTTAGGATCGACGAAGCCCGACGCCGGGGTGACCGCCACCAGGCCGGCCACGGCTCCCGAGGCCATGCCGAGCATGGTCGGCTTTTTCGACACCAGCCATTCGGCGGCCATCCACGACAGGGCGGCCACGGCAGTCGCCACCTGGGTGTTGGCCATAGCCGCGCCGGCCAGGGCGTTGGCGGTGGTGGCCGAGCCGGCGTTGAAGCCGAACCAGCCGACCCACAGCAAACTGGCGCCGATCATGGTGTAGACGAGGTTGTTGGGGGCCATGTTGTCGTGGCCGAGGCCTTTGCGCTTGCCCATGACCAGGGCGCAGACGAGACCCGCGACCCCGGCGTTGATGTGCACCACCGTGCCGCCGGCGAAATCAAGCACGCCCAGGCCGCCCAGGAACCCGCCGCCCCACACCCAGTGCGCGATCGGCGCGTAGACGAAGATCGACCACAGAGTCATGAACAGCAGCAGGGCGCTGAACTTCATGCGCTCGGCGAAGGCCCCGCAGATCAGCGCCGGGGTGATGATCGCGAAGGTCATCTGGAACATCATGTAGACGTACTCGGGGATGGTCACCGGCGAGCCGGCGATGGAGTACGGTTTGTCCATGGTGACCGACTTCAGCATCACATTGCCGAGGCCGCCCCAGTACTTGTTCTGCGCCGGATCGGGATTGGTGCCGAAGGCGATGGAATAGCTGCACACGTACCAGACGACGGTGACCACGCAGGTGATGGCGAAGGACTGGGCCACCGTGGCGATGACGTTCTTGCGCCGCACCATGCCGCCGTAGAACAGCGCCAGGCCAGGAATGGTCATCAGCAGCACCAGGGCCACTGAGGCCAGCATCCAGGCGGTGTCACCGCTGTTGGGATTGGCGTTGTAGTTGGGCGTCGGCGTCGCCGCCGGAGCCGTAGCCGCGGCGGGCCCCGCGGCTGGCGTCGCCGTATTCGTGGCCGCAGCCGCGTTCACAGCCGCCGCCGTGTTCGACTGGGCGAGAGCCAGGCTGGGAGCTGCCGCCGTGCTCAACACTATCAACGCCGCCACCGCGGCCATGGCCCCCTTGAGTTCGGCCAAGAATCCAAATCGACGCTTCATGCCAGGATTTCCCGTTCTTAGTGGTTCTTATGGGTGAGGCCGGCCCTTCAGAGGGCGCTGAGGCCCGTCTCGCCGGTGCGGATGCGCACCGCTTCCTCGACCGGAAGGACGAATATCTTGCCGTCGCCGATCTTGTCGGACGAGGCCGCCGACTTGATCGCCTCGATGGCTTTGGCGACCAGTTCGTCCTGCACCACCGCCTCGATGCGGATCTTGGGCAGGAAAGTCGCCTTGTATTCCGCCCCCCGGTAAATCTCGGTGTGGCCCTTCTGGCGGCCATGGCCATGGGCTTCCGAAACGGTCATGCCCTCGACGCCCGCCGCCACCAGGGCGTCGCGGACGTCGTCGACCTTGAACGGCTTGATAACGGCTATGACCATCTTCATCGGGGCCCTCGAATCTCCGTGCTCGAAATGTTTCGAGGCATGCATGTAGCGCCCGGACCGGCTGGGTGAGCCGATGGCTCCGAACCCGGTCAAGTTTGCGCAGAACGCCTAATTGTGCGGCGCAATAGGGGCCCAGGCGCCACGCGGATGGGCGCCGGGGACCTCCAGGCCAGCGCGCCGCCCTTTCCCTGGGAACCGTGCAATGGGCATAGTGGCCGCCAATCCGACCGCCGAAAGCTTAAGCCCCTTGCCTCTCGATCTTAGCGACACCCGCCCGCTGGCCTCGGTTGAAGGCATCCTCGAGGGGCTGGCGGAGGTCGGCTATATCGCCTCGCGCCGCATCGCCACGGCGCTGTTCATGGCCGCGCAGCTGAACAAGCCAATCCTGGTCGAGGGCGTCGCCGGCGTGGGCAAGACCGAATTGGCCTTGTGCGCGGCCAAGCTCCTGCAGCTGCCGCTAATCCGCCTGCAATGCTACGAGGGGCTGGACGAGTCGCGCGCGCTCTATGAGTGGAAGTACGGCAAACAGCTGCTCTACACCCAGATCCTGAAGGACCACATGGGATCGGCGCTCAGCGAGGCGCCGGACCTGGCCTCGGCCATGGAGCGCCTGCACGGCGTCGGCGACTTGTTCTTCTCCGAACCGTTCCTGGAGCCCCGGCCGCTGCTTCAGGCCCTGACCGCCGAGGGCGGGGCCGTGTTGCTGATCGATGAGATCGACAAAAGCGACGAAGCCTTCGAGGCTTTCCTGCTGGAGATGCTGTCCGCTTTCCAGGTGTCGATCCCCGAGCTCGGGGTGATCCGCGCGCGCACGCCGCCGATGGTGTTCCTGACCTCCAACAATGTCCGCGACCTGGGCGACGCGTTGAAGCGAAGGTGCCTGCATCTGCACATCCCCCTGCCCGATCAGCAGCTCGAGGAGCGGATCGTGCAGGCCAGGGTCGCCGGCATCGACGCGCGCCTGCGGGCCGAGCTGGTCGCCTTCGTCCAGAACCTGCGCCGCCTCGACTTACGCAAATTGCCGTCGATCTCGGAGACCGTGGACTGGGCCCGGGCCCTGATGCTGCTGCACGCCCGGGCGCTGGATCCGGACCTGGTGCGCGAGACCCTGAACGTGCTGTTGAAATTCGAGCAGGACGTGGTCGCCGTGGACGGCCGAATCGGCGAATTTCTGGGGGCGCCGTGACCGCGGCCGCGCCGGTCCTTCGGCCCCTGGCCGATTTCATCCGGACGCTGAGGGACCACGACATCGCCGTCTCGCCGGCTGAGACCATCGACGCCCACCAGGCAGTCGCAACCGTCGGCTTTGAGGACCGCCAGCTGCTGAAGGACGTGCTGGCCGTCACCCTGGCCAAGACGGCCGACGAATCGGCGCGGTTCGACGACTGTTTCGAGACCTTTTTCGCGCGCTCCGAATTCGCCGCTGGCGGCGGCCAGGACGCGGGCCCGGCCGCCGATCTCGCGCAAATGGCTTTGGCTGGCGATCGCTCTGGCTTGGCCCTGGCCATGGAGGCGGCGGCGGAGCGGGCCGGAGCCGGCGAGATTCAGCTGGGCGCGCAGCGGGCGTTGCTAACCCGCCGGGTGCTGGACGAGATGGGTCTGCGGGCTCTGGAGACGCGCATCCAGGCGCTGCGGGAGGCCGGCGATCTGGATCAGGCCGAGCGCCTGGCGCAAGCCCGTCTGGCCCTGTTCCAGGACGCCGCGGCTTTCGTCGATCGCCAGGCCCGGCTGCACGCCAGTGAGACCGGCCGGCGGCTGCGCGACCGGATCCTCAGCCGGCAGGCCTTCACCGCCGTCGACGCCGACGATCTTCGGGCCATGGAGGCATTGGTGCGGCGCATGGCCAAGCGCCTGGCCCATCGCTACGCGCGTCGCCGCCATCGCGACCGGGTGGGAAAACTGGACGTCCGACGCACCATCCGCCGCAGCCTCGCCTATGGCGGGACGCCGTTCGAAGTGCACTGGAAGCGCCAGACGATCGCGAAGCCGCAGATCGTGGTGGTGTGCGATGTCTCGCGTTCGGTGGCGGCGGCGGCGCAGTTCCTGCTGCTGTTCCTGTATTGCCTGGACACGGTGGTCGAGCGGCTCGACGCTTTCGCTTTCTCGGACCGCCTGGTCGGCGTGAGCGACCTGCTGAGCGACGAGACCGTCGACGACGCCATCGCCCTGATCCTCGAGCGCATCGGCTTTCGCCCCACCGACTATGGCCAGGCGCTGGAGGATCTGTTCGACCAGAGCGGCCTCACCCTGGATCGCCACACCACGGTGATCATCCTGGGCGACGGGCGGTCCAACTATTCGGCCCCCCGCCTCGACCTGATGCGCCGGCTGAGCGATCAGACCCGCTCGGTGATCTGGCTGTGTCCGGAACCGCAGTCCTATTGGGGCCAGGGCGATTCGAAAATGGACGCCTATGCCCGTTTTTGCCGCGTGGCGCGGACGTGCAACACCCTCGAGGGCCTGGAGCGAATCATCGACGAGGTGCTGCGCACCTACCTGCCGCGCTGAACCTCGCGATTTGGCGGCCGGCGGCCTAGATTGCGCTGATGGTGGATATCGCCACTGATTCCGCGGCCGACAACGCCAAGCCCTATTCCGTCTCCGAACTCGCCTTCGCGCTGAAGCGCACGATCGAGAGCGCCTATGGCTTCGTGCGCCTGCGCGGCGAGCTCTCCAAAGTCACCTTCCACGGCAATGGCCACATTTATCTCGATTTGAAGGACGACCGCGCCTCCATCTCCGGAGTGGTCTGGCGCACCCAGGCGGCGTCGCTGGCCATCCGCCCCGAGACCGGGCTCGAGGTGATCGTCACCGGCAAGGTCACCACCTATCCGGGCCGCTCGCAGTATCAGATCATCATCGAGACCATGGAGCCGGCCGGCATCGGCGCGCTGCTGGCCCAGCTGGAGCGGCTGAAGGCGAAACTGACCGCCGAGGGCCTGTTCGCGCCGGAGCGCAAGCGGCGCCTGCCGGCCATGCCACAGGTGATCGGCGTGGTCACCAGTCCGACCGGGGCGGTCATCCGCGATATCCTGCACCGCATCGCCGATCGCTGGCCGTGCCGGGTGATCGTCTGGCCGGTGGTGGTCCAGGGCGACCAGGCGGCGGCCCAGGTGCGGGCCGCCATCGAGGGCTTCAACGCCCTGCCGGGGGCCGGCGTTATCCCGCGCCCGGACCTGATCATTGTCGCCCGCGGCGGCGGCTCGGTGGAGGACCTGTGGCCGTTCAACGACGAGGCGCTGGCCAGGGCCGCGGCCGCCTCGGCCATTCCCCTGATCTCCGCCGTCGGTCACGAGACCGACACCACCCTGATCGACTTCGCCGCCGACCGCCGCGCCCCAACGCCCACGGCGGCGGCGGAAATGGCCACGCCCGTGCTCGCCGAGCTGGCCGCCGCCCTAGCCGACCATGAGCGGCGACTGATCAAGTGCGTCGGCCAGGCCGTGGACATGCGGCGCAGCCGCCTCGCGGCCGCCGCCGGCGGATTGCCGCGGCCCGTCGATCTGCTGGCCATAGCCAGTCAGTCCCTGGACCTCATCGCCTCGCGCCTGGGCGCCGCCCTGCGCCGAGGCATCGACGCCCACGGCCATGCCCTGACGGTGGCCGCCTCGGCCCTGCGGCCGCGCCTGCTGATGGGAAGCATAGAGGTCAAGGGGCGGCAGACGGCCCAGGTCTCGACCCGGCTGGCGCCCAGCTTCAAGCGCCGGATGCAAAACCTCGATGAGCGGCTGGCCGGGGTCGGCAAGCTGCTGGCCTCCCTGGAGCCCAGGGCCCCGCTGAAACGCGGCTTCGCCCTGGTGTGGGGCGCGAACGGACATCTGGCCCGGCGGACCGCCGATCTGAGCGCCGCCGAAGCCGTCCGGCTGGAGTTCGCCGACGGCGCGGTGGGGGCCAGGGTCGACGGCGAGCCGCCGTTCAGGCTAGAGCCTCCGCCATGAACGCCCACGACAAGGACTTCCCTGGCGATCCGCCCGCCCAGATCCACTACGGCGACGGTGAGTTCACCGTCATCCGGCCCGGCCGCTATGTGGTGTGTGCGGTCAGCGGCCGGCGCATACCGCTAGAGGCCCTGCGCTATTGGAACCCGATCACCCAGGAGGCCTTCGCCGGCCCGGCCGAGGCGCTGGTGCGGTGGAAGGAAATGAACGGCTGAGAGGGGACGGGACCCTTGCTCCCGGCGGTCGGGATATGCCAGAATATCCCAGCAAGGAGTTCTGGCCATGTCGCGGGTCACCGTAGGGAAATGGGGCAAAAACCTCGCCATCCGCATACCCTTTGCGGTGGCCCGCGCCTCCGGCCTCAGCGACGGCGAACAGGTGGAGATCGAAACGCAAGACGGCGACCTCGTCATCCATCGTCAAGCCGCTCGTGCTCGCAAGCGCGATGAGGCGGCCGCCGCGGCGGCCGAGATCATCAAGGAGAGCAGGCGTCATTCTCTGGGCGATGTTTCGATGCGTGAGCTGCTGGAAGAAGGGCGCCGCGGATGAGCGTCGTCATCGACGCGTCCATGGCCATCTCCTGGCTCTTCGATGACGAACATACCGACGCCGCGCACGCCGTGATGCTGCGTGCGGTCGCCGAAGGCGCGATCGTTCCGTCGCTTTGGCGGCTTGAGGTCGCCAATGTGCTGCGCAACGCCGCCCGGCGCGGCCGCTGTGACGAGGCCTATGTCGATCGATCACTGGAGCGGCTTGGTCGGTTGCCGGTGGCGGTGGATGACGAAACCGATCAGCATGCCTGGGGCGAGACGCGCGCTTTGTCGCGCGAACAGGGTCTGACCCTCTACGACGCGGCTTATCTGGAGCTGGCGATCCGCAAGGCGCTGCCGCTCGCCTCATGCGACGCAGATCTCGTCGCCGCCGCGGGTCGCCGCAACGTCGAGACCCTCTCCGCCTGATCCCCACCTCTCCCTGAGGCAGAGGTCGCGATGCGCCCCTCCCTCTCCTTATGGGAGAGGTTCATTTGGGGTCCAGCGCAGGCGCGGCTTGCGGGCGGCCAGGGTCTCGTCCAGGCGGCGCAGGGGGGCGTGGAACGGCGCGCCCTTGAAGCGCTCGACATCATGGGCGCGCACGGCGGCGGCCAGTTCCAGGATCGCATCGCAGAACCGGTCCAGTTCGCGCCGGGACTCGGTCTCGGTGGGCTCGACCAGCATGGCCCCGTGAACGACCAGCGGGAAATACATGGTCATGGGGTGGAAACCCTGGTCGATCAGCGCCTTGGCAAAATCCAGCGTGGTCACGCCGCTGTCGTCCAGCCAGCGATCGTCGAACAGCACCTCATGCATGCACGGACCGTCAGGGAAGGCGACGCTCATCACCGCGGACAGGCGCGCCTTGACATAATTGGCGTTGAGCACCGCGTCCTCAGCCACCTGCTTGAGGCCGTCGGCGCCATGACTCATCATGTAGGCCAGGGCGCGCACATACATGCCCATCTGGCCGTGGAAGGCGCACAGCCGGCCAAGCGAAGCGGCCGCCTCGCCGACAGCGTGCTCGGTGAGGTCGAAGCCGTCCGGCCCGTGCCGCAGCCACGGGGTCGGCGCGAAGCGGGCCAGGGCCTCGCT
>DASXMK010000220.1:0-5189 GCA_036495705.1 Caulobacteraceae bacterium
CGCGAGCTATTCGAATGAGCGACGCGCCCCGATCTTCGGCCTATTCCTCCCACGTGCAGTCGAATTCTTCGATGCCAGCGGCATCCAGAGCCGATCTGACATTGAATATTTCGGCCATAGGCTTGCCGCTGTTCAAATCGGCGCGCGTGCCCATTTCACGCGCGGCCCGCGCCTTTGCGCGCTCCAAGACTTCGGCCACCTGATTCAGGGGGAGGCAGATAACCCCGTCACTGTCGGCCACGATGACGTCGCCTGGCTGGACATGGACGCCCCCGCAGACGATCGGCACATTGATCGATCCTTGTCCCACCTTGTTCAAATGGCCCGCAAAGACACCGGTCGACCATACCGGAAACTGCATCTCCGTAAGGGCCTCGGTGTCTCGGACACAGCCCTCGAGTACGGCGCCGCGGATACCTTGCTGGCGCGCCGCCAAGCCCACCATTTCTCCGAACATGACCATCGGCCCGCAACCGCCGTTAGCGAACACAAGAACATGGCCGGGCCCGGCGAGTTGAACCGCCCGATGGCCAATGAGACCATCGCCGGGAAACGTATAGGCCGTGAAGGCCTGGCCGCAGAGTCTTTGACTATGGTTCAACGGCCGAATGCGCGCGTCGAACAGCGCCATTCGACCCGGAATAACATCCATGGATTCGTGAAGGTCAACGACGCTGAGCTTGCCCGCCGCCTCAATAAGATCAGGATTACATTCGGGAATTCGACGGTAGATTTTGGATGCCATAGTTCCTCCATACCCGAGGTGTCCGGCACGTTCTTGTAGCCGAATGCGCGAAGTTGGCGCGGTTCATCCATGTAAGACGGACATCTTCGGCCCCGGCAGAGCGGACGCCTTCAAGGAGCAACAAGTCAATTCAATCGCTCGCCCCCGGTCGGGCGTATTCGCCCAAGATTTCGTCCTCGGCTTGGTCTCTCGAGCCGACGTCTTGCTAAAGGATCAGCGCCTGGCCGGACTCAGGGGTATGTCGACCATGACGTCAGGCGACACATCCTCAAGGACGGCCTGAACTTCAGCTGGCTGGAGTCCGGCCGGCAACCGCACCCGCGCCTCAATCTGAATCAGTGCCGCGCCTGAGTGAGGCTCGGCGCTCAGCTGGGTTTCGAGGGCCTGAATACCGATATTGAGACGGCCGAGGATCGCGATCACCTGGCGCTCGATCCCGGGCCGGTGGTGGCCAACCAGGCTGAACTCAAGCGCTTCGTCGGCGACGCTCGTCCTTCCGGCAGTCAGATCGCGCGCAACCGGAAGCACCTCGGCGCTCCTAGCGCTCGCCAGCGGGTCTGGCGACGACGTCAGCAAGAAAGCGGGAATTTTCGGAAGCGGTTTGAGACCAGCCGCCGCCCATGGCCTGGTAAAGCGTCACGTAGGCGAGCAGTCGATCGGTCTCGATCTGCGACAACGACAATTGGGCCGAGAGCAGTCCGCGCTGGGCGTCGATCTGGTCGATATAGGGTGCGTAGCCGGCTTGGTAACGTTCGGCCGAGACCTTGAGCGCCGCCGCGTCGGCGGCCACTTCCAGGGTCAGGACCTGGCGTCGCTCCTCCAGCCGCTGGATGGAAGCCAGGGCATCGTCGACCTCCTGAAATGCCTTGAGGGTCACCGAGCGATAGGCGAAGGCGGCCTCGTCGCGCTGGGCTGCGGCGGCGTCGGCATTGGCGCGTCGGCGGCCGGAATCGAAGATCGGCGCAAGCACGCTGCCGCCGATGAGGAAGAAGCTCTCCGGAGTGGGAAGGACGGTGGCGAACGCCCCGCCGACGTTCCCGGTCAGAGCCAGTTGCGGCAGCATCTCGGCGCGGGACGCGTCAAGCGAGCGATCGGCCGCCACCACGGTCTCTTCGGCCGCATAGATGTCGGGGCGCCGTCGGAGAAGGTCCGAGGGCAGGCCTGCCGGAATCTCAGGCGCCTTGAGCCTAGCGAGATTGGAGGTGTCGCGGGCGATGGCGGCCGGCGGGTCGCCGAGAAGCACGCCGAGCGCATCCTCCTCCTGCGAGATCGACAAGGCCAGCTGCGGGACGAGATCCCTGGTGGCGTGGTATTCGGCCTCGGCCTGGCGCAGCTCGAGCTGAGAGGAGTAGCCGCGGTCTGTCAGCCGCCGCTGGATGCGCAGCTCCTCGCCTCGCGCCGCCACGGTCTCTCGGGCGATGCGCAGGCGATCGTCGAGGCCGAGCAGGGCGATGTAGGTCGCCGCGGTCGTGCTTGCGGTCCCCAGAGCGACAGCGTCGCGGGAAGCCTTCGTCGACAGGAGATTGGCCTTGGCGGCGGCGCTCAGGCTGGCCAGGCGGCCGAAGACATCGAAGTCATAGGCGATCGTGGCCTCGGGCTCCGCGCCCCAGGTGGTTACCGGACCGATCACCTCGAGCTGGCGCGTGTAGCCGCCCAGTCCGGTCAGATCGATTTCCGGGCCACGGTTGGCGCGGGCGGCTCGCGCTCTGGCCCGCGCTTCGGCGACGTTGGCGGCGGCCTTGTCGACATCGGCGTTGTTGACCAAGGCGCGCTGGACAAGGGCGTTGAGATTGGCGTCGCCGAACGACCGCCACCATTGGGCGTCGACGGCCGATCCTTGGCCGAGCTGGGTGCGCCAGGCCGTGGGCGTCGCGATGGCGGCGGCCGGCGGTATGACGGGACGCGCGCTCAGGCAGCCCTGCAGAAGCACGGCGATGGCGAAGAGCGGCGGAACGCGGCGCACGATCAGGATCCCGAGCCGCCGGCGGTGTCGACGTGGGCCTCGACCGACATGCCAGGGCGCAGCCGCACGCTGGCCGCCTGGCCGGGGTCGATCGAGATCCTGACCGCGATCCGCTGCGGCACCTTGGTGAAGTTGCCCGTGGCGTTGTCGGGCTTCAGCACGGCGAACTCCGAGCCCGTCGCCGGCGAGAGTCTCTCGACGTGGCCCTTGAGCCGTTCCCCGGCTAGGGCGTCGACGGTGAACCAGGCGGCCTGGCCGGGCCGCATCCTGTGCGTCTGCGCCTCCTTGAAATTGGCGGTCACCCAGCGCGTCGCCGGCACCAGGAACATCAACTGGCTTCCGTTGGTGACGTATTGGCCGACCCGGACGCCGACTTCGCTGAGCTGTCCGTTCTGAGGCGCGTGAATGACGGTGTGGCCAAGGTCGATCCGCGCCGAGTCCAGCTGGGCCCGGGCCGCTTCGACGGCCGCCTTGAGAGCGCCCTCGTTGACCTCCGTGGACCGGACCTGCTCAACGGCCGCGCGTCGCTGCGCCTGGGCCTGGGCCAGGGTCGCCTCGGCTTCACGGGCCGCCGCCACGTTCTGGTCATTCTCGCGGACCGAGAGCGAGCCGTCGCGCATCAGGTCAGCCGAACGCTTGAGGTCGGCCTGGGCTTTGGCCAGTTGGGCCTGGGCGCTGACTTCAGCGGCGTCCTCGGTGGCCACGCCGGCGTGGCTGCGTTCCAGGGTCTGTTGGTTGTTGGCGAGGTCGGCGATCTTGGCGTCGAGCTCGGCTTTCGCCTGTTCGACGCGCTGCTGGTAGGGACTGGGATCGATGACGACCAGAACCCGTCCCTCCGGGGCCTGCTGGAAGTCGTCCACCGGAACCTGCAGGACATAGCCGCTCACCTGCGGACTGATCACCGTCGTCAATCCCTGGACATAGGCGTCCTCGGTGGCCTGGTTCGGGCCGGCGAACGGCGGCAGGTTCCAGGCCGCCAGGACCACCAGCACGCCGACGGCGATTACGCCGACGAAGGCGGCCGTGACCAGCGGGTGGTGGCGCGCAGGGCTCCACGTTGCCGAGGGCGGCGGGCTGGGAGGCGCCGAGGGCGCGTGGGTTGTGTCGGTCATGAGGCTGGCCTTGGTCGAAGAGGCTGCGCGGCGTTGCTCGGGCGCTCGCCGCGCAGCCAGCGCCAAAACAGGAGGGAACCGAGATAGACGGTGGTGGCGGCGGCGAGCACGGCCACCAGGGTAAAAGTCTGGTTGTAGGCGAGTACGCTCGCCTCGCGGCTCTCCTGGACCTGCAGCACCCGCACGCCCTCGGCGGCGCGCAGGGTCGGATCGTCGACCACCGGCCCGACGGCGGCTGCGCCGACCTGGAGCCGGGCCGCGACGATGGGATTGTCGGGCGGGGCCAGGCGCGTGAGCTCCGCGGAAATGGCCTTCTCACGCACCTCCTGGAAGGTGCCGAGGAGCGCGCTGCCGGCGAGGCTGCCGACGGTCTGCAGGACGACGAAGAGCACGAGGTAGCTGACCAGCGGGCGGCCCTGGTTTTTGAGCACGAAGCTCATCCCAAACAGCATCGCCGGTCCGATGAAGAAGGTGGTCGCGAAGGCGATCAGGGCCTGGCTGGCGTAGAGCTGCTCGGGCCGGGTGAGGTTAGTGGCGTGGGAATCCAGGAACGCGCCGATGGCCACCAGGACGATCGCCAGGGCGCCGATCTCGGTCGCCCGGTTGGGCTTGAAGAGGAGCGCCGCCGAGATCGCCCCGGCGATCGCCGCCAGGGTCAGGATCAGCGAGAACAGGTGCAGTTCGTCGTTGTCGACGCCCAGAGTGCTTAAGAGGCCGATGGCGCTGACCGTCTGCTCGCTGAGCACGATCTTGCTCATGAACACCACAACGGCGAACCTCAGAATGTCCGCGCCAGTAAGCCAGCGCAGTTCGATCAGCGGGTTCGACCGACGCCACTCGATGAAGAAGGCCGCGGCGAGCATCACGATCGAGGCGGCCAGCGCCCAGCCGAGCCAGGCGCGGTCCATCCACCAGTCCGTACGTCCTATCCCGAGGACCGCGCACAGCAGCGCCACGCCGCCTGCGAACAGGGGAAAGGTGACGAAATCCAGGGCCTCGAAGGCCTTGCTGCGCTGGCTCGGCGGCAGGCGAAGAAGCGCCACGGCGCCGAGGCAGAGGAGGGCCAACCCCAGCTCGAACAGATACAACGACCGCCATTGCTCGATCGCCAGCAGGTCGGGGGAGAACAGCCGGGCCAGATAGGTGGGGATCTGAGACAGCCCCAGGCCCAGTATCACCCCCCGGAACGCAGTCGCCGGAGGCAGCGAGGCCATCAGGTAATAGACCGACATAGTGGTGAACGGGGCCGTCGCCACGCCGGCGAACGCATGGATGAGGATTGCGCCAGCGAGACCTTTGACCAGCACATGGGCGAGGATCGACAGGCAGAAGCCCGACAGGGCCAGCATCACGAACAACCGCAGGCCGA
>DASXMK010000221.1:0-2074 GCA_036495705.1 Caulobacteraceae bacterium
GTGATCGTCCTGCCTGGAGCCACCGAGTTCAGGGCCGCCCGGGTCATCCGCTCGAAGTCACGGCCGCTAGAGCAAACCCCATTCAGACGGAACCGTCTGAATCGGGATGATTTGCTCTAGATTCAAAAGTGTAGAGCCTGATTCAGCGCTCGCATCTGTTCCGTGCAAACGCATCAGGCTCTAGAGCGCTATCACCACGGACTTCAGTTCAGTGAAGCTGAGAATCCCGTCCTCCCCCTGCTCCCGGCCCCAACCAGACTGCTTGAATCCGCCGAATGGCACGGTGAAGTCGATGCCAGCGCCGTTCACCCGGATTACCCCCGCCTTGATCTTGCGCGCCATGCGGTGGGCTCTGGATAAATCGCGGGTGTAGATGAAGGCGTTCAGGCCATAGTCGGTGTCGTTGGCCTCGGCCGCCAAGCCGTCGAGATCATCCCCGTCGAAGGGCGCAATGCAAAGAACGGGTCCGAAAATCTCCTCCTGACGCACCGCCATCGTTCGGTCGGTGTCGGCCAGAATGGTCGGCTGCATGAAATAGCCTTGATCCCCGTGCCGGCCGCCGCCGACGACGACCTTCGCGCCGGCCTGGCGACCGCTTTCGACGTAGCCCGACACGCGCGCGAGCTGCTTTTCGGAGACCAGGGGGCCGAGCTCGGTCGATGGATCCACTCCCGGACCGATGCGCATCGCCTTGGCCCGCTCGGATAGGGCGGCGACCATTTTGTCGTAAATCGGCCGCTGCACGAACGCGCGCGAGCCAGCCGCACAGATCTGGCCGGAATTGTAGAAGACGTTGCGCGCCACCCCCTGCACCGCCAGGTCGAAGTCGGCGTCAGCGAAGACTACGGCGGGCGACTTGCCGCCGAGTTCGATCGTCAGCCGTTTCAAATTGCCGGCGCACGCGGCCACCAGGCGCTTGCCGGCCGCCGTCGAGCCCGTGAAGGAGATCTTGTCCACGCCGGGGTGACTGGCGAGGGCCTGGCCGACCTCCAGACCGTATCCGGTGATGATGTTGACTACCCCCGGCGGGATGCCGACGTCCTGAATCAGCTCCCCGAGCCTAAGCGTCGACAGCGACGCGTTCTCTGAGGGTTTAAGGACCACCGTGCAGCCAGCCGCGAGGGCGTCGGCCATCTTGGCCACCGCCATGCCGAGGGGGAAGTTCCATGCGGTGATGAGACCGCAGACGCCGGCCGGCTCGCGGACCGTGAAGGCGTGATAGTCGCCGGGCAGATTCGGCGAGAAGGTCTTGCCGAAGATCTTGGTGGCCCAACCCGCTGAATAGCGGAGCTTCTCGACGGCGCCGCCGACATCCACCGTCGTTGCAGTGGACAAAGGCTTTCCGACGTCCAAGGTCTCCAGCAGGCCAAATTCGTCGCGGTGCGTCTCGAGCCGGTCCGCCAGCGACCACAGCAGCTTGGCGCGCGCCTGACCCGTCAGCTTCGGCCACGGCCCGGTCTCGAGCGCCAGGCGGGCGGACTGAACGGCGTGATCCACATCCTGCGTCACGCCGCGGGCGAAACGGGCGATCTCCTGGCCATCGGCCGGATTAATGGCCGGTATCGTGTCCCCACAGACCGGCGCCACCCACTCGCCGCCAATGAAGTGGGTGCTGGGGCGCTGCGCCGCCCGCGGCGACAATGCCTTGTCGAGTGTCCAGGTTTGGCTCATTCGTCCGAACTCCGCGCGGACCTCAACACCGCATCCAGGTGGACAATCAGCCGGTCAAAGCCGCGCGCCGAAAGATTGATCGGTCGCACCGCGGAAGCTTGCTCGAGCTCGTAGTCGGGACCGATGACGGGCAGCAGCTCCTCGAGCGCCACCTTGACCAGCACCCTGGCCAGTGGCGCTCCGAGGCAGAGGTGCGGGCCTGAGCCGAAGCCGAAGTGCCGGCCCTTCGGTCGGCTAAGATCGAACCGATCCGCGTCGGGGAAGGCCGCCTCGTCGCGATTGGCCGAAGCGTAGAGCAGCACGACGCGCGCCTCGGCAGGCACCAGGGTGTCGCCGATCTGGAGAGCCAGCGTGGTCGATCGCGCGAAGGCGTGCCCGGCGGTGTCATAACGGGCCCCCTCCT
>DASXMK010000222.1:0-2183 GCA_036495705.1 Caulobacteraceae bacterium
CCCGCCAGCACCAGCGTGCGACACGGCCGGAACCGCCGCCGGATCGCCCGCGCCACAGCGCGCCCGGCATTCGCCATCAAGGTCGGACCAGGCGCCCCCAGCGCCGGCGACGCGGCATCAGCCCGCGCCATCTCATCCGGCGCCAGCAACTCCGTTCGTCCAGCAAGCATTCGCAGCCACGCCCCACCGTCATGGCCGGGTTTATCCCGGCCATCCGTTGCGGCGGTCTGCTGGCCGGATCGCGGGCCGACATCGCGATAAAGTACCACGCGTTGACTCTGCGTGCCGCCGGGGCCGACCTCAACCCCCGTGTCGGAGAAATTGCCATGACTCAGGTCGCTGTCGTTGGCGCCGGCCTCATCGGCCGCGCATGGTCCATCGTATTCGCCCGCGCAGGCTTCGATGTCGCGCTATGGGACCCCTTCCCACAGCAGGTCGAAGCAGCCCTGACCTTCATCGCCGAACGCCTCCCCGAGCTGGAAGAAGCCGGCCTGCTCCACGAACCCCCAGCCCTGGTAGCGCGCCGAGTACACCCAGCGGCCGCCCTCGCCGACGCCGTCGCCGCCGCCGAACACGTCCAGGAAAACGGCCCCGAACGCGTGGACGCCAAGCGCGCGCTGTTCGCCGAGCTCGATCGTCTGGCAACCCCTGATGCGGTGCTGGCCAGTTCCACCAGCGGCATCCCCGCCAGCGCCTTCACCGAGACCCTGCCCGGCCGTGCCCGCTGCCTCGTCGCGCATCCAGTGAACCCGCCCTACCTGGTCCCCTTGGTCGAGCTATGCCCCGCGCCGTGGACCGATCCCGCGGTCGTCTCGCGCACCCGAGCACTGCTGACCAACGCCGGCCAAGTGCCCGCGACAGTGAACAAGGAGATGGATGGCTTCGCGCTGAACCGCCTGCAAAGCGCGCTGCTCGCCGAGGCCTTCCGCCTGCTGGCCGATGACGTGATCTCGCCCACCGATCTGGATGCGCTGGTAAAGCACGGCCTCGGCCTGCGCTGGAGTTTCATGGGCCCGCTGGAAACCATCGACCTCAACGCCCCCAACGGCCTGGCCGACTATTGCGAGCGCTACGGCCCGCTGATCTGGCAGATCCAGCAGCAGGCAACGCCGCTGAAATGGGACCCACCACTGGTCGACAAGCTGCACGCAGCACGCCGCGCGGAGCTGCCCGCCAACATGCAGAACGTGCGCCAGGAATGGCGCGATCGCCGCCTGATGGCGCTGCTCGCCCACAAGGCGACGCAGCCGGAGTAGATTGCTGCGACACAAGACAAGTCGCGATAGGTCACAACGGCCGCGGTGCGAAGAACAGTTATGCAATTCCGCGGCCGCATGTCTCCATGCGCGAGAGCTTCCTGTGCATATCTGGGTTCATGCCCACCTTGGCACACGAAAGGAGGCAGCTATGCGCCTAATTCGAATTCTGGCCGCCGCGGCGATGATAATGTCCTTCGCGCCCGCGAGCATGGCCGCCGTGACGCCCGATCACGCCACGCCCCTGCTGCATCTCATCCGCGGTGGCGGTGGCGGCGGCCACGGCGGCGGGTTCCATGGCCACCTTGGCGGGTTCCACGGCGGCTACGCGCATCGAGGTTGGGGATATCGCCCCCGGGGTTACCGCTATGGCTTCGGTGCCTATCCCTACGCGTACGCGTGTCCGTATGCATACACTTATGCTTACAACCCCTATTGCACCTTCCCGGGCGGATGATGCACCGCTGAGCACACAAGGCGACACACCTGAGCAGATGACTCCGGCGCGTCGCCATCACGAATGACCATGCACCCCACGCACGGCTGTTGACCTAAAGGTCCTACCTAGAGGCGGTGCTGCTAATCCCAGATGCCGGTCATGCTCAGTGCGTGCAAGCCTTCGGCTCGTCAGGAGTACCACAGTTGTGGGGATCTGTAGCGGCGGAGTTGGCATAGTAGGGTCGTTGGACAGCCCCACCGCCGTAATAACCCTGCGGTTGCTGGACAGCTCCACCGTAGTAACCTTGCGGTTGTTGGACCGCCCCGCCGTAGTAGCCCTGTGTATACCCTTGTGGATATGTCTGCGGATAGTATCCTGGTTGAGGGTAATAGGCGGGTGGCGGATAGTACGCGGGGGGCGGGTAATAGTAGGCGGGCGGCACGGCCAATCCGAAAGCAATCCCTGGCCCCCCACCCCCCCCCCCAACC
>DASXMK010000223.1:0-9830 GCA_036495705.1 Caulobacteraceae bacterium
CCGCCTCAGAGGGCGGGGCCGCCGGTTCCTCGCCTGACGAAGCTGATGATAAGTAGAACGACGAATACGATCAGGAATATCTTAGCGATCGTCGCCGCCAGGCCGGCAAGTGCGAAGAAACCGAGCGCGCCAGCGACGACAGCCAGGATCGCGAACATTATCGCCCAACCAAGCATAGCTAAGGCTCCTCTGTAAAAGAGTGCGGCGCGAAAGGCTTTCTTGCCGCGTCGCAAGCTTCAACGCCGGTTTGGAGAGGATAGTTCCTTTAGCGTTCACCAGTCATGCATCGTCCCGTCCTCAAGGCGGGCGACCGGCAGGCTGGCGCGAACGTACGGGAAGCTGGCGGCAAGGCCTTCGTCGATGTCGACGCCCAGGCCTGGGGCCTCGCCGGGGTGCAGGTAGCCGTCGGCAAAGCTGTAGGCGTGGGGAAACACCGCGTCGGTCTCGGCCGTGTGGCGCATGTATTCCTGGATGCCGAAATTGGCGACCGACAGGTCGAAATGCAGGGCCGCGGCCATGGCCACCGGCGACATGTCGGTCGCACCATGGCAGCCGGTCCTGACCCCATGCAGTTCGGCCAGGGCGGCGATGCGGCGCAGGTGGGTGATACCGCCGGCGTGGACCACCGTGGCGCGGATATAATCGATCAGGCGCTCCTCGATCAGCAGGCGGGCGTCGTGGATCGAGTTGAACACCTCGCCGACCGCCAGCGGGGTGGTCGAGTGGGCGCGGATCAGGCGGAAACCCTCCGGGTTCTCCGCCGGCGTGGGGTCCTCGAGCCAGAACAGCCGGTAGGGCTCCAGGTCGTGGGCCAGGCGCGCCGCCTCGATCGGCGTCAGCCGGTGGTGCACATCGTGCAGCAGGCGCACGTCCCAGCCGAGCGTTTGGCGGGCGGCTTCGAACAAGGCCGGCGGCAGGGGCAGGTATTTCTCGCTCGACCATATTGTCTCAGGCGCATCGCCGGCCCGCGCCGGTTCGTAATAGCTTTTGTCCGACGACACGCCATAGGTGGCGGCTAGGCCGGGCACGGCGGTCTGCAGACGCACGGCGCGATAGCCGAGGTCGAGATAACGGCGGGCCTCAGCCAGAGTGGCCTCGATGGTCTCGCCATTGGCGTGGCCATAAACCAGGACGCCGTCGCGGCAGGCCCCGCCCAGGAGCTGATAGAGCGGCAGGCCGGCCTGTTTGGCTTTGAGGTCCCAAAGCGCGGTGTCGACCGCCGAGATGGCGGCCATGGTCACCGGCCCGCGGCGCCAGTAGGCCCCGCGATAGAGATACTGCCAGATGTCCTCGATGCGCTGCGGATCGCGCCCGATCAGGGCCGGGACGAGATGATCGGTGAGGTAGCTGACCACCGCCAGTTCTCGGCCGTTCAGGGTGGCGTCGCCGAGACCGTGGGCGCCGTCGTCGGTCTCGATCTTCAGGGTCACGAAATTGCGCCCAGGCGAAGTGACGATGACTTTGGCGGCGGCGATCTTCATGGCGTTTCCTTAAGATTTGACCGTGGGTAGCGCGCCGCGCTGGCCGATCACCCGGGCGGCCAAGGCGAGACCGGAACGGGCGGCGGCCTCCGGGTTCTCGCCTTGCAGGCGGGCGGCCAGATAGGCCCCGTCGAAGGCATCGCCCGCCCCGGCGGTGTCGACCACCGTGGCCGGTTCGGCGGCAATGCGGAGGACCGGGACATCGGCGGAGGCCAGGAGGCAGCCATCCGCCCCGAGGGTCAGGGCGACCTCGCGGGCGCCGAGGTCCAGGCAATGGCGGGCGTGATCCTCGGCCGAGGCCGGGCCCCACAGGACTTCGGCGTCGTCAAGGCTGGGCAGAACGATGTCGGCCCGAGCCAAGGCGGCCTCGATGGTCTCGCGCATGAGCTTCTGGCTCTGCCAAAGGCTTGGCCGGACGTTGGGATCGAAGGCGGTAAGTCGCGGACGATCGAGGAGGGCCAGGGCCCGGGCGCGGTCCGTCTCCGGCAGGATGGCGAGGCTGGTCCCGGTCAGGAACAGCAGATCGGCCGCGGCCAGCCGGTCGGCGTAGCGCTCCACGGCCGACAGCCACAGCCTGGCCGCGGACTGGCCGCGCCAGTAGGCGAAGCGCCGTTCACCATCCGCCCCGACATCGACCAGATAGAGTCCGGGCTGGAGGCCGGCCGCAGCCGGGGCCAGGGCATCGTCGATCCCCTCCCCTCGCCAGGCCGCGCGCATAACGCCGCTGAGCTCATCGTCGCCGGTGACGGTGGCGAACTGGACCTCGATGACGGGCGCGCAGTGCTTGAAGTGAACGGCGGCGTTATAGGCATCGCCGGCGAAGGCGCGCGCATAGGTCCCGTCCGGGCGCATGGAGAGCTCGACCATGCATTCGCCGATGAACACCGCCCGGGTCATGCTGGCGCGTCCAGAATGAGCGAGCGCACCGACGGCTCGCGGCGAAACGGCTCGGGGAACAACAGCGGGTCGTCCAAAGCTTCGGCGAGGCTGGCGCCGGCGGCGCGCCAGGCGGCCAAGCGCTCGCCTTTGGCATCCCGGACCAGATCCCGCCGGGCGCAGTCCAGCCAGGCGCTGACGACGGCCGCCAGGCGCGACGCGGGCCGCCCTGCCCGCGCGGAGTCTATGATCAGCGGGAAGGCGCGCTGGGCGAGCTTCACCGATCCGTCCTCGGCGATTTGCTTTAGGCGGTGATCGAGCCTGGGGTTGGCCAGGCGCGCGCGCACATTTCGCCAATAGGCGCCGACCGGCAGGTCAGGCAGGGCCGGGGCGATCTCCTCGGCGATCAGGGCGTCGGCGACTCTGGCCAGCTCGGGATCGGCGATGGCCTGGCGGACGAAATCGATGCCGCGCGGCAAGCCACGATAGGCCAGGGCCGAATGGGCGAGGTTGAGGACGTGCAGCTTCAGGCGCTCGTGGCCGGCGACATCGGGAACGATCTCGACCCCGGCCCGCTCCCAGGCCGGCCGCGGCCCGGCAAAGCGATCCTCGATGGCCCACTGGGCGAAGCCTTCCCGCTGAACGCTGGCCATATCGCTCATGCCGAGCGCCGCGGCCGCCCGGCGGCGCTGGCCGGGATCGGAGGCCGGGACGATGCAATCGACCATGGTCCCGGGAAACGCGGCGTTGGCCGTGATCCAGGCGGCCAATGTCGGATCAATGCGGTCGGCCAAGGCCAGGACGGCGCCCTCCAGACGCGCGCCATTGCCGATGAGGTTGTCGCAGCTGATCACGGTGAGCGGCCCAGCGCCGGTGCGGCGACGCTCGGCCAGGCCGCGCACGATCCAGCCCGGGGCGGAGCGGGTGCGCCCGGCCAGGTCTTGCTGAATATCCGGGTGGGCGACATCGAGCCTCCCCTCCCCGTCCAAGCAATAGCCGGCCTCGGTGACCGTCAGGCTGACGATGGCGGTCGATGGGGCCACAAGGGCGGCGAGGACGGGGGCGGGCTCCGCCGGGGCGGTGAGGACCTCGCCGACGGCGCCGACCACCCGCAGGCTGGGCGGCTCGGCTAGGAACTCCACCGAATAGAGACCGTCCTGGGGACGCAGCGTCGCCTGGGCCTCGCCATGGCGCAGGGAGACGCCGACGATCGTCCATTCGCCGCCGCCGGCCAGCCTGGCGTCCTCGGTGAACACGGCCTGGTGGGCGCGGTGAAAGGCGCCGGGACCCAGATGGACCAAGGTGTGGTCGGAGCGATCGCGGTCATAGGTGGGACGGGCGATCGCCGGCGGCAGGGCGGCCAGCCGCGCCTGGCTCAGGCGAGCGGTCACAGGCGATAGGCCGTTTTGGCCAGGCCATAGGCGAGGTCGTGGGCGACCTCGACAGCCTCGTCTATCTCCAGGCGGTGGGTGGCCACAAGTTCGGCCAGGAAGGCGCAGTCGACGCGCCGCGCGAGGTCATGGCGGGCGGGGATGGAGATGAAGGCGCGGGTGTCATCGGCAAAGCCTACGGTGTTATAGAAACCCACAGTCTCCGTTACTTGGCGGCGAAAGCTGAGCATTCCATCGAAGGAGTCGTGGAACCACCACGGGGCGCCCAGGCGCAGACACGGATAGGCCCCGGCGAGCGCCGCCAGGTCCCGCGCCCAGGTGGCGCGGTCGAGAGTGAACAGCACCAGGGTGAAACCAGGCGTATTGCCGAAGCGGTCGAGCAAGGGCTTGAGGCCATCGACGAAATTGGTGCGGGTGGGGATGTCCCAGCCTTTGTCGTGGCCGAAGCGCCGCAGCATGGCCGGATTGTGGTCGCGGCGCGCGCCCGGATGCAGCTGCATGACCATGCCGTCGTCGCAGGCCATGGCCGCCATCTCGGTGAGCATCTGGGCGCGGAAGGCTTCGGCGTCGCCCGGCTCGGCCCGCTGCCGCAGATGCCGGTCCAGGAGGGCCTGGGCCTCGACGCTGGAGAGGTTGGCGGTCGCCGCCGTCGGCGGCCCGTGATCGGTGGCCGTGGCCCCAAGCGAGCGGAAGACGGCGCGGCGGGCCCTGAGCGCGGCGAGATAGCCGTCCCAGGTTGCAGTGTCCTCGCCGGTCATTTCAGCCAGGCGCGCCAGCCGGTCGGGAAACCCCGGGCGGTCGGGATCGGTGACATCGTCCGGGCGGAAAGTGGGGATCACGCGCCCGGGCCAGCCGCTGGCGCGCAGGGCGCCATGATGGGCGAGCGGGTCGAGGGCCCCCTCGGTGGTGGCCAGGGCCTCGATCTGGAAGCGCTCGAACAACGCCCGCGGCCGGAAGGCCGGCTGGGCCAAGGCCGTGCCGATGGCGTCGAAATAGACATCGGCGGTCT
The DNA here is from genome assembly GCA_036495705.1 of Caulobacteraceae bacterium. Taxonomy (GTDB): domain Bacteria; phylum Pseudomonadota; class Alphaproteobacteria; order Caulobacterales; family Caulobacteraceae; genus Acaudatibacter. The sequence goes on from DASXMK010000223.1 coordinate 4,758, forward strand.
CGGCTTCCAGGCGCACGTCGAGGCCGAACACCTCGGCGAAAGCGTGATCGAGCCATAGCCGCGAAGGCGTGCCGCGGAACAGGTGGTAGTGGGCGGCGAAGCGGCGCCAGATCGCCCGGCGATCGATCTCGAACGCACCGCCGTCCAGTGGCGGCACGCCCAGCTGCTCCAGGGCGACGCCCTGGCTGGCCAGCATGCGCAGCAGATAGTGGTCGGGGATGAGGATCAGGCCCGGCGCGTCATCGAAGGGGGCGTCGAGAGCGAACCAGGCCGGATCGCCGTGGCCGTGGGGACTGAGGAGCGGCAGGGTCTCGACCCCGGCGAAGAGATCCTGGGCAATGGCCCGCGCGCCCGGCTCGGCAGGAAAGAAGCGGGCCGGATCCAGGCGCAGGGGATGGGTCATCGGCTCAGCCTGTGCAAGCGCGCCCCTAGCGTGTCAACTTGCCGCCCATGCGCACGCCGACGTTCGACCGACCGCCGCAGTTCAACATCGCCGAGGCCGGCGAAGGGCGCGTCCTGCTGACCAGCGACGGCGCGGCTGTGGCGCACGTTTTGGTGCTCGAGGAGGACATCGTCCGTGTCCTGCTGCTGCCGGATGGGGCGCTGAAACAGCCGCGCAGCTTCGCCATCGCGCCCGGGCAGACGGACATCGCCGACGACGGCCGTCACCGCCTCGACACCACCGGCTTCACCCTGCCGCCCTTCGCCCATCGCTTGCGGGACGGCATGCTCGAGCTGGAGACCGCCCGCGTCCGCCTGACTATCGACCTCGACGGCTTCAAGTGCCGCTGGCAGGTGTTTGACTTGGAATGGAAAAACGCCGCCAAGGATCGGCCGACCCAGGCCTATGATTTCGGCTGGTGGGGCGGCGAAGTGCGGCACTATCTGGCCCGCTCGGAGGGCGAACTCTACTTCGGCCTGGGCGAAAAATCCGGCGCCCAGAATCGCGCCGGCCGGCGCCTGCGGCTGAGCAACATCGACGCTCTGGGCTACAACGCCCGCACCTCCGATCCGCTGTACAAGCACATCCCGTTGGTCATCGCCCGTCGGCCGGCCGAAGCGATCAGCTACGGCCTGTTCTACGATACGGCCGCCGACTGCGCCTTCGATCTCGGCTGCGAGCGGGACAATTACCACGGCCTCTACCGCAGCTTTGAAGCGGCGGCCGGCGACCTGGACTATTATTTCATCGCCGGCCCGGCGCTTGACCACGTCGTGCGCCGGTTCACCTGGCTGACCGGGCGGCCAGCGCTCATGCCGGCCTGGGCCCTCGGGTTTTCCGGCTCGTCCATGGCCCTGGCCGATGCTCCTGACGCGCCGGCCAAGCTCCGGGGCTATCTCGACGCCTGCGCCAACCGCGACCTGCCGTGCGCCTCGTTCCACCTCTCGTCAGGCTATGTGGAGTCCGGCGGTCGGCGGCACGTATTCGCCTGGAACCGCGATAAATTCTCCGATCCGGCTGGATTTGCTAAAGAGTTTCGTGAGCGTGGCGTGCGCTTGGCGGCCAACGTCAAGCCGGCCCTGCTGACCGACCACCCGTTGTTCGGCGAAGCCCGGGACCTGGGCCTTCTGATCGCCGAAGCCGACGGAACACCGTCGCTCTGCCAGTTCTGGGGTGGACTAGGCGCCTATCTGGATTTCACCCACCCCGACACCGTCGCCTGGTGGAAGGATCAGGTGAAGGCCAACCTGCTCGACCTCGGCCTCGCCGCCACCTGGAACGACAACAACGAGTTTGAGATCTGGTCGCCCACCGCCATGGCCAAGGGCCTGGCGGCGCCGGCGCGGGAGGTGCGCGCCCTGCTGCCATTGCTGATGATGCGCGCATCGCGGGCGGCGCAGATCGAACACGCGCCGGGCAAGCGCCCCTTTGTGGTCACGCGGTCGGGCTGCGCGGGGATGCAGCGCTACGCCCAGACCTGGTCGGGGGACAACGCCACGTCGTGGGAGACCCTGCGCTACAACCTCAAGATGGGCTTGGGCCTAGCGCTCAGCGGGGTTTCCAACAGCGGCCATGACGTCGGCGGGTTTTCCGGCCCGGCCCCCGATCCCGAACTCCTTCTCCGCTGGGTGGAGCTGGGCGTGTTCATGCCGAGGTTCAGCATCCATTCGTGGAACGACGACGGCTCTGTGAACACGCCGTGGATGCATGAGACGGTGGCCGGCAAGGTCGCCGCCCTGCTGCGGCTGCGGGCCAGGTTCCAGCCCTATTTGCGTTACCTTTCATGGCGCTATGCGCGCGACTTCGAGCCAATCTGGCGGCCGACTTTCTATGATTTCCCGACCGATCCGCAGGCCTGGGAGGAGAACGATGAGCTCATGCTCGGCCCTTCCCTGCTGGTCGCGCCGGTGGTGGCGCCCGGGGCCACGCGACGGGCGGTGCGGATGCCGGCGGGGGCGGACTGGATCGATCCGTGGACCGGGACGCGCTTCGCCGGCGGCCAGATGGCGATGCTGGAGGCGCCCCTGGGCCGTCCGCCGATGCTGGCCAGGGTCGGCAGCGTCATTCCGGTCAACCGCGCGCCGGCGCATTTCGGGGGCGAAGATTTCGAGCCGGGGTTCCTGGTCTTCCCGGCCGACGTCGGCGAAGTGGCGATCGAGCTCTACGACGACGATGGCGAAAGCGCCATGGACGTGGCGAGCGCCGTCCCCGCCTCGCGGATCGCCGTCGTCGGCGAGGGCGAGACAGTCACGATCTCGCTGAGCGGATCGATCGACGCGCCGCCCGAGGCTTTCCTGCTCCCGCCGGGCGACAAGCGGCGGGTCATCGTCCGGCGGGTCTGAAGACAGTTCTCCTCCCCCTCTGGGGGCCAGGGACCGCAAAGAGCGATTGGCTCACACCCTCCGGAAGCGCAGGGTCATGCGGTCGCTCTCGCCGATGGCCTCGTACTTGGCCGGGTCGAAGTCGGCCGGGGTCGGCTGGCCCTTCGTGTGGGTGCGCCGCGTCGGCGGCAAGGTCCAAACCCCGAACGGATGGTCCTTGGTGTCCTTGGGGTTGGCGTTGATTTCCGAGGCCGCCTCGAGGCTGAAGCCAGCCAGCTCGACCTTGCGGGTCAGGAAGGCCGTGGAGACGTAGCCGTCGTGGGCGTCATCGTTCATCGGCCGGGGGTCGGCGCGGTGCTCCTCCAGCGCCAGGATGGCGTGCGGCTTCAGGGCCGCGTGGAAGTCGGCCAGGTACTTTGGGACCAGGCCCGGCCGCCACATCCAGTTGTGGAAATTGCGCGCGGTGAGCACGAGGTCGGCCGTACCGTTGGGGACCAGCGGACCCGACTGGGGTGTGAAGGCGACGGCCTCGACCTTGCCCCAGCGGGCCGGATCGGAGAACCGGGCTTTGAACTCGGCGTCCTCGTCGCCCAGGGCGGCCACATAGCGCCCGCCGGTGGCCCTGAGGTATGGGGCCAGGATCTCGGTCCAGTAGCCGCCGCTGGGCTCGATCTCGACCACCGTCATCCCCGGGGCCAGGCCCCAGAAGGCCAGGCTTTGGGCGGGGTGGCGGAACGGATCGCGCACTTTGTTGGCGCTCGAGCGCTGGGGGCCGGCGACGATCCTGGCCAGCAGCGGTGAGACCCCTGCGGCGGGGGCGGCTCCGGTGAGAGCGAGCGCCGAAGCGGCGAGAGCGAACTGGCGACGGTCCATGGCGGCTTTCCTGCTGCGAAGGCGACTGTGTGAGACGGAATCGGCGCAGAGTCACGCCGCGCGAAGGACACTTCAGCCATGCTCGCCTGCTACACCGACACCTTGAGCCTCAGGCCCGGCGAGCGGTTCAGCCTCCACGCCAGCGCCGACCGCGGCCCCTGCGACTTGGAGATCGCCCGCTTGGGGGCGGGCCGCGAAACGGTGTTGTGGCTCACCGGCCTTGCGGTTGAAGACCACCCTGCCCCGGCGCACGCCGACCGCGATGGGTGCGGCTGGCCGGCGCTGATCGAGATCACGGTCGGCGAGTGGGCGAGCGGCTATTACGATATCCGGCTGAGCGACCAGGCTGGCGGCGAGGCGCATCACTTCGTGGTCGTCAAGCCGGCGCAGCGGCTGGCGCGGGCCGCCCTGGTGCTCGCGACCAACACCTATCACGCCTACAACTGGTGGGGCGGGGCCAATGCCTATTGCGACGTCACCGCCCTGATGAGGCGTCAGGCCGACCTGCCCACGGCCATGCAAGGCGCGATCGGCGTGCTCTCGACCCAGCGGCCGTTCCCGCCGATGCTGCTGGCCCCGCCCATCGACGTGCCACGGCTGGTCAACCTGCGCCGGCGCGGGTTCGAAGAGCGGCCGTGGGGCGGCGATCGGACCTGGCCGCGCCGGCGCGAGCTTTCGCCCTATGACTGCGCCGCCGGCTTCGTGAACAAGTGGGAGCATGCCTTCGCCGCCTGGGCCGAGAACGAGGGCCTGGAGCTGGACTATTTCACCGACCGCGACCTGGAGGTCGAGCCCGGGCTGCTGGAGAGCTATGCGACCGCGATCCTCGTGGGCCACAGCGAATACTGGACGGTTGGTGAGAGGGACGCTCTCGAGGCCTTCGTCGACGCCGGCGGCGGCCTGGCGATCTTTTCCGGTAATACCGGCTTTTGGAAAGTGCGCTTCGAGGACGCGGGCCGGCGCTTCATCTGTCACAAATGGCGCGGGTTTACGGCTGACCCGCAGGCCGAGCACGATCCGGGTTCGGCGACGCACCTGTGGTCGCACAAGACGTTTGGGCGGCCGGAAGCGGCGATCACCGGCCTGACGTTCTTGTTCGGCGGTTATCACCGCCTGGGGCTGTGCGTGGCCCGCGGGGCCGGCGCCTATACGGTGCAAGACGAGGGCCATTGGGCGCTGGAGGGAACCGACCTCTATTATGGCGACGAGATCGGGGCCGGCCTGCCGCTGATCGGCTATGAGAACGACGGCGCGCGCCTGCAATTCCGCGACGATGGGCGCCTGGCCGCCGTGCCAATGCTGGGCGTGCCGGCCGACCTCGAGGTGATCGCCACCGCGCCGTGCGCCTTCGGCGAGGCCCCCGGCCCATGGCCTTCGGTGATTCCGCCGGAGAACCTACCCATGATCGCCCGCGACGTGTTCGGTCAGGACGGCAAG
>DASXMK010000224.1:0-1759 GCA_036495705.1 Caulobacteraceae bacterium
GGCAACACTGCCATTGACCTCGATCGCCGTGGTGCTGTCCTGCGTGACGGCAACGAGATTGGCCAGGCTGTAAGGGCCTGCGATATGCAGGTCGAGCGTCTGGCGGCCTGACGCGGGCAGCTTCAGATCGCCGCCCGAATAGCTGACAGGGCTGGCGGCGAGGCGGAGATCGATTGTGGCGCCGTGGGTGAACCCTTCGATCGTTCCCATCAGGCTCGCCGGCTGGTCGGGGTTGTCCAGCGGTTCGGCGATCAGCGCGTCATCTCTGGCACCGGGCACGGCTGCGGGCGACCACTTCGACGCATCTGTCCATGCGCCGGAGACGCCCGCACTCCAAGAATTCGTCGCCATGACTGCCGCTCCGGGCCTGCCGCGGCGCATACATGGCTGATGAACGACTTACGGAAACTTAAGGTGTCGGTTCGCCGGCTGCTGGCCGGCGCTTGTGGTTCTGGATGCCGGTCGCGATGCGTCAGATCATCAGTTCGATCAGGAAGGGGCCCTTTCGGGCGTTCGCCTGGGCGAACAGGTCGGCGAAGCGCTCGCAGCTATCCGCGCGGGCGGCTTCGACGCCCATGCCGGCGGCAAGCTTCGTCCAGTCCAGGTCGGGGTTCCCGAGGTCGAGCATATCGAGCGCGGTGCGTCCGGGGTTGGCCCCGACGTTGGCCAGTTCTCCGATCAGGATCTGATACTTGCGGTTGGATAGCAGGACAGTGGTCACGTCGAGGTTTTCGCGCGCCTGGGTCCAGAGGGCCTGCAGCGTGTACATGGCGGAGCCGTCGGCCTGGAGCGCGACCACGCGGCGGCCGGGTGCGCCGACGGCCGCACCGGTGGCGAGCGGCGGCCCGCAGCCGATCGCGCCGCCCGTCGAGTTCAGCCAGTCATGTGGTTCGGCGGCGTAGGTGTAGGGGAAGAAGCCGCGACCGAAGGTGACGGATTCGTCGGTGATGACGGCCTGCTCGGGCAGGAGGGCGGCGAGGGTGGCGGCGACGGATTCCGGGGTGAGCTTGCCGCGCGCGGGCTCGGGACGTGGGCCGGGATCGGGGATGGCCGCGCTCGGGGCGCCGAGTTCGTCTGCCAAGCGGGCCAACGCTTCGGCGGCGTCCTGATCAGGGCGGGCCAGGACGTGGATATCGGCATCGGTCGGGATCGGGCTGGTGGGCTTGTTCGGGTAGGCGAAGAAGGTCACCGGCTTGCGCAACCCGCACAGGATGACGTGGCGTGTGCCGGCCAGTGCCTTCACGGCGGTGTCGACCACGTAGGGGATGCGGTCCACCGGAACGCGGCCCCGGCCGCGCGAGATGCGGGCGTTGGCACCTTGTGCGATCAGGCGCGCGCCGGTGGCGGCGGCGATACGTTGGGCGGTTTCCAAGGCGTCGGCGCGGACGGCCTCGCCGCCGAGCACGATGAGGCTGGGAAGGCCGCGGCGCAGGATTTCCGCAGCGTTGCGGACCTGGGCGGGATCGGACTGCGGCCTGGGGGGCACCGGGAGAGCCTCGGCGGCGACGCCGCCTTCGTCCCAGGAGGTGTCGGAGGGCAGGATCAGCGTGGCGATCTGGCCGGGATGGGTGCGGGCGGCCTGCACGGCGACCGCGGCGTCAGCGCCGACGGTGGCGGACGAGGTGGCCGTGCGCACCCAGGAAGAGGCGCCTCGAGCCCATCCCTCGGTGTCGGCAGTCAGGGGGGCGTCGTTGGGGCGATGGTAGGTGGCCTGGTCACCGACGATGTTGACGATGGGTGTTTGCGCACGGCGGGCGTT
>DASXMK010000225.1:0-5820 GCA_036495705.1 Caulobacteraceae bacterium
GCGATCGCGACCACGCCGGTGATCAACTACCCGGAAGTGGCCATTGTTGGGGTCAACCGCATGGCCATACGGCCGATGTGGGACGGGACCGGCTTCACGCCGCGCAAGATGATGAACCTGTCGTCCAGCTTCGACCACCGGGTCATCGACGGATGGGACGCAGCGGTGTTCGTGCAGCGCCTCAAGGAGCTCATCGAGAATCCCGCCACCTTGTTCGTGGACGGCTGAGCCATGGACGAAATCGCCTGCAAACTGCTGGTTATCGGCGCCGGCCCCGGCGGCTATGTGTGCGCCATTCGCGCCGGCCAGCTCGGCCTCGACACGGTCATCGTCGAACAGGGCAAGCTCGGCGGCAGCTGCCTCAATGTCGGCTGCATCCCCTCCAAGGCGCTGATCCACGCCGCCGAGGAATTCGACATCCTGAGCACCGCCGCCGCCGGCAAAAGCGCCTTCGGCCTGAGCGCCTCGGCGCCCAAGATCGACCTCGCCCAGACGGTCGGCTGGAAAGATGACATCGTGCGGCGGCTCAACGGCGGGGTGGGCGGACTGCTGCGCAAGGCGCGGGTCAAGATCGTCCACGGCCAAGCCCGGTTCCGGGATGGCAAGACCGTGGTCGTCGAGACCGAGACCGGCGCGCATCTGATCCGCGCCGAGGCCGTGGTCATCGCCACCGGCTCTGCGCCAGTGGAGCTGCCGTCGCTGCCGTTCGGCGGCGCGGTGATCTCGTCCACCGAGGCCCTGTCCCTCGACGAGGTTCCTGGGCGCCTGGCCGTCGTCGGGGGCGGCTACATTGGCCTCGAATTGGGCACGGCCTTCGCCAAGCTCGGGTCCAAGGTGACCGTGGTCGAGGCCCTGCCTCGCATTCTGCCGCTGTATGACCAGGAGCTCACCGGACCGATCGCCAAGCGCCTGCATGAGCTTGGCGTCGAGGTGCTGACCGGCGCCCAGGCCCAGGGCTTGCAGGCCAAAGGCGCATTGGGCGTCAGGACCGCCGACGGCCAGGCCAGGCGCATCGCCGCCGACAAGATCCTGGTGACCGTCGGCCGCGCGCCGGTGACGGCCGATCTTGGCCTGGAGGAACTGGTGCTTGACCTGGACGGCCGCTTCCTCCGTATCGACGAGCGCTGCCAGACCTCGATGCGTGGCGTCTTCGCCATCGGCGATGTCACCGGCGAGCCGATGCTGGCCCATCGGGCCATGGCCCAGGGCGAAATGGTGGCCGAGATCGTCGCCGGCCTGCCGCGCGCCTGGGACAAGCGCTGCATTCCGGCCATCTGCTTCACCGATCCGGAGATCGTCTCGGCCGGGCTGTCGCCTGACGAAGCCAAGGCGGCGGGCACCGAGGTCAAGGTCGGCCAGTTCCCGTTTTCGGGCAATGGACGGGCCATGACCCGCCACGGCGAACAGGGTTTCGTGCGCGTCGTCGCCGAGGCCGAGCGCCAGGTCGTCCTTGGCATTCAGGCGGTGGGCCAGGGGATCTCGGAACTCTCCGCCGCCTTCGGCCTGGCGATCGAGATGGGCGCGACCCTGGAGGATATCGGCGGGACCATCCACGCTCACCCGACTTTGGGCGAGGCGCTGCAGGAGGCCGCCTTCAAGGGCCTGGGCCACGCCATTCACATCTGAGCTTCAGCCGGGCTATAGCCCAGGGCGATGGATTCTTTCGATTTCGACGCCTGTGTCGTCGGCGCGGGCGCCGTAGGGCTGGCGTGCGCCTACGCCCTGGCCCGCCGTGGCCTCTCTGTGGTGGTGCTGGAGAAGGAATGGGCCATCGGCCAGGGGGTGTCGTCGCGCAATTCCGAGGTCATCCACGCCGGCCTGTATTATCCCACCGGCTCGCTGAAGGCCCGGCTGTGCGTCGCCGGCCGGCGGGCCCTTTACGATTTCCTGGTCAGCCACAAGGTCGAGCATCGCAAATGCGGCAAGCTGGTGGTGGCCACCGACACGGCCGAGATCGCCACGGTCGAAGCCATCGCCGTCCAGGCCCGGACCAACGGCGTCGAGGGTTTGGCGATGCTGACCGGCCAGGCGGCGCGGGCCCTGGAGCCGGGCCTCGAGGCCCAAGCGGCGCTGCTCTCGCCAGAGAGCGGGGTGTTCGACAGCCACGGCTATATGCTGGCCCTGCAAGGCGAGATCGAGGATCGGGCCGGGACTGTGGCGCTCGGCGCCGCGTTCGAGGCCGCGGCCCCTCGGAGCGATGGTGGATTCGACATTCGTTTCGGCGGCGAGGCTCCGGCAACGCTGACCACGCGCCGGCTGGTGACCGCGCCCGGCCTGGCGTCCCAGGCGGTGGCGGCCAGGATCGAGGGCTTCCCGGCCGCGCTGATTCCGCCGCGCCACCTCGGCAAGGGAGTCTATTTTCGCCTTAGCGGCCGCGCGCCTTTCGACCGCTTGATCTATCCGCCTCCGATCCCTGGCGCGCTTGGCATCCACTATCGCAAGGATCTCGGCGGCCAAGCGGTGTTCGGGCCCGACTTGGCCTACGTCGAAGCCGAAGACTATTCGGTCGATCCGGCCCGGGCCGCGGGCTTCTACCGCTATGTCCGCCGCTTCTGGCCGGGCCTGCCGGACGGGGCGCTCAGCCCGGATTACGCCGGCATCCGGCCCAAGATCCACGGACCCGGGCAGGACCAGCCTGACTTCCGCCTCGACGGCCAAGCGGCGCACGGGATCGAGGGGCTGGTGGCGCTGTTCGGCATCGAGAGCCCGGGCCTGACCTCTTCGCTCGCTATCGGCGAGACGGTGGCGACCCTGCTGGACGGGCCCTGAAGGCGGGCTTGATGGTTCCGGGGCCGGCCCCTATAAGCGCGGCTCCCGCGCCTTCGGCTGGGTAGCTCAGATGGTTAGAGCGGTGGATTCATAACCCACAGGTCGGCAGTTCGATCCTGCCCCCAGCTACCACCCGACGCATACATTCGACGGGTGTTGAAACCGGCGCCAGGAAGTGCGCACTGATCGCCGCCTTCGCGCTGCATCGGATCAAAGCCGTCAACGAGCGGTTTTTAATCCTAGAGCTTGATCGTCACACACTTAAGCTTGGTGTAGTGGTGGAGGGCCTCAATTCTCGAGGCCATAGCCGCTGACCTTGTAGCTGCCCTACGCTACGACCGCGCCATAGAGGGCGACGCCACGGGTCATGTCCAAAGGCGGCGCAGGCGATGGGCGGCGAGTTTCGGACGGCGGTCGCGGGTAAACACGCCCTTCTGGTTCAGCGACCCCACCCGCATGATGCTCTGGGCAGTCTTGAAGTCAGCGAAGGCCCAGGGGTGGGCGCCGACGACGTAGGGGTGCTGGCGCAGCACCTTGTAGTAGGCCTCGATCAGGTCGGCCTGGTAATCCTCGCTCCACATCTCCGGCGGCTGGGAGTGCATGCCGGCGACCGCGTCGGCGCCGAACTCCGAGAAGAAGATCGGCTTGTCGCCGCAGTAGTCGCGCAGCGCCTTCAGTTCGCGGTCGAGGGTGACGACCGCTTGGTCAATCTGGCCGGGGACCGCGTACCAGCCGTTGTAGGAATTGGTGCAGATCACGTCGCCGTGGTTCACCCACTCGAAGGGGCCGTTCTGTACGCTGCAGATGCCGAAGGGCCGGGTCTTGTCGAGCCCGCGGGCATGGGCGAACAGGCGCGTGAAGAACTGCGTCCCGGCCTCCACCGCGCCGGCGGAAACTTCATTGACCGTGTGGAAGGGCTTGGGGATCGGCTCGTTGGCGAGCGACCAGAAGAGGATGCAGGGGTGGTTCTTGTCCCTTCGGATCATCTCGCTCACCGCCCCGGAGAGTTGGCGATAGCGGGCCTCGAGCACGTCCGGCGGGTCCATGAAAATCAGGCTGACGCCCGGGCTCTCGGCGATCACAAGGAACCCGTATTCGTCGGCCAGCATCAGGGCTTCTTCCGAATAGGGGTAGTGCGAGGTGCGGAAGCTGTTGGCGCCGATCCATTTCAGCAGCTCGAAGTCGCGGACCAGCACCGGCAGGTCGAGGCCCTTGCCGTGGATCGCGAAGTCCTCGTGTTTGCCGAAGCCTGTCAGGAACACCGGCTTGCCGTTCAGCAGGATCTCGCTGCCGCGCACCTGGACGGTGCGGACGCCGACCTTCATCGGGTAGTCGTCGATCGGCGCCTCGCCGCCCAGTCGCACGTTCAGGCGGTAGAGGAACGGGTCCTGCGGCGACCAGGGCCGCACGCCGGGCAGGCGCAGCTGGGCCGAGCCCGCGCCGTTCTTCGCGGCGACCTTGACGGTGACGGGACTGGCCCCGCCGGAAAGCGTCAGGCTGGCTGGACCTGACCACCCGTCATTGGCGGTGAAGGCCACGTCGACCAGGCCCGCGTCGCCCGCAAAGGCGGTGGTGACGGTCACGTCCTGGACGTGGGTCTGCGGCGTTGAAAACAGCCAGACCGACCGGTCCAGGCCGCAATAGGGGAAGAAGTCGTAGGCCGTCTGCGGATAGTCGCGCTGGTAGAAGCGCGCCGTCTTGGGGTCCGGCGCGGTGGGCACGCGGCCGAGGTCGAATTTGTTTTCGACGCTGACGGTGAGGCGGTTGGGCTGCCTCTCGTGTGTCAGGCCGGTGACGTCGAAGACGAAGGGCAGGTGGCCGCCCAAATGCTCACCCAGGTATTCGCCGTTCAGCCAGACGCGGGCGTGATAGACTGCGGAGCCGAAGCGCAGATGGATGCGCCGTCCGCGCCAACCGGGATCGAGTTGGAACTCGGTCTCGTACCAAGCGGTTCCGAAGTAGTCCCGGGCGTCGTCGAAGAGATCGTTCCAGCTGCACGGAACCGGGATCCGCCGCGCCTTCGGAAGGCCGCCCGCGAACCAGCGGTCCGCCTCGCCGCGGTCGCCCGGGTCGAGTTGGAAGCGCCAAAGCCCGGAGAGGTCGCGCGTGGCCCGCGTCGGGCTCTCGTGCGGATAGAGCAGACTGGCCGCGCCACGGGCGGGTTCCGCTTGCGGGACCGCAGCCTGCGCCGCCGCCGTCGTCCCGGCGGCCGCGGCTAGGCCGAGGGCCCCGACGGCCTGGCGGCGCGTCACCGCGCCGGGCCGGGTTGGGTCCGGCGTGTCGCCCATGGTCGTCTCCTCAAGCGTCGCCCTTGATGGGCGGTCGCGGTGCCCGCGCGGCGCCTAGGCCCTCGCGCCGTAGCGCTTGCGTTCCGCCGCGATCCGCGCGCGCGCCTGTTCCAGCTCCTGCACCTCGGTCGCCGCGAGCAGGGAATCCAGCACGCGGGTCAGGTGGTCGCGCATGGCGCGGCGCGCGTCGTCGGGCGAGCGAGAGCGCAGGGCCTCGAGGATGGCGGCGTGCTCGTCGATCCGCGGGATGACGCCAGCGGCGTGGGCCTTCAGGCTCAGGGACTGGGTCTGGGGCGAGCGGGCGCGGGCGTCCCACAGCATCTCGACGGCGGCCACCATGGCGCTGTTCTGGGAGGCGCGGGCGATGGTCATGTGGAACCGACGGTCGGCGTCCTCGGACATCAACACGTCGCGGGCGTTCTCAGCCTGCATCTCGGCGACGAGGGCCTGCAGCTCGTCCAGCTCCTCGTCTGAGATCAGCACGGCGGCCAGCGCGCAGCTTTCACCCTCGATGGCTCGACGCGCTTCCAGCAGCTCAAAGGGGCCGATGTCCATCTCGCCGGCTTTGCCGCCGCGGGGCAGGCGCGCGGCCACATAGACGCCAGAGCCCAGTCGCACATCGACCAAGCCGTCGAGTTCCAGGGCGATGATCGCCTCGCGGATCGTCGGCCGGGAGACGGCGTAGGTCTGGGCGAGATCGCGCTCGGAGGGCAACCGTTGGCCGAGGCCATACTGCGCCCCGGCGATCTTGCCGGACAGATCT
>DASXMK010000226.1:0-9136 GCA_036495705.1 Caulobacteraceae bacterium
CTGCTCGCGCAGGAACCGCTCGATATCGGTCAGGTCGGCGATGCGCGGGACCACATAATAGGCCTGGCCGCCACGGAACTTCTCGCGCAGCAGGGCCTCGCGGATCGAGACCGGGTCCCAAGGGGTGACAAAGGTGCGCACGGCCAGGCGATCGACCGGCGGGGTGGCGATGACCGACATCTCGCGGATGCCCGATAGGGCCATCTGCAGGGTGCGCGGGATCGGCGTCGCCGTCAGGGTGAGGACGTGGACCTCGGCCCGCAGAGCCTTGAGCGCCTCCTTGTTCTTGACCCCGAAATGCTGCTCCTCGTCGACGATGACCATCCCCAAGTCGCGGAACTTCACGTCCTTGGACAGCACGGCGTGGGTGCCGATGACGATCTCGGCCTCGCCTTTCGCCAGGGCCGCCTTGGCCGCCGCCGCCTCCGCCGCCGGGACCATGCGCGAGAGGCGGGCGATGCGCACCGGCCAGCCTTGGAAGCGCTGGCTGAAGGTGACGAAGTGCTGGCGCGCCAGCAGGGTGGTCGGGCACACCAGCGCCACCTGGCGCCCGCTCATGGCCATGACGAACGCGGCCCGCAACGCCACCTCGGTCTTGCCGAACCCGACGTCGCCACAGATCAGCCGGTCCATGGGCTTGCCGGCGGCGAGGTCCGCCAGCACGTCGCCGATGGCGTTCAGCTGGTCCTCGGTCTCCTCATATGGGAAGCGGGCGCAGAATTCGTCGAACAGACCGTGCGGCGGCTGCACCGTCTCGGTCTCGCGCGTGGCCCGCGCGGCGGCGATGGCGATCAGACCCTCGGCCATGTCGCGCAACCGCTCCCTGGCCCTGGCTTTGCGCGCCTGCCAGGCGGCGCCGCCCAGGCGGTCGACCTGCACGCCTTCGCTGTCGGACCCGTAGCGGGTCAGGAGGTCGATGTTCTCGACCGGCAGATACAGCTTGGCCCGCTCGGCGTAGTGCAGCTCCAGGCAGTCGTGCGGCGCTCCCATCACCTCCAGAGTCTTGAGGCCTTCGTAGCGGCCGATGCCGTGGTCGATGTGCACCACCAGGTCGCCTTGGCCGAGCGCCGTGGCCTCGGCCAGGAAATTGGCCGCCCGCCGCCGGCGCCTGGGCCGGGCCAGCCGATCGCCGAGGATGTCGGTTTCGGAGATGATGGCCAGGGCGTCGGTTTCGAAGCCGGTGTCGAGCGGCAGGGCCGCGCGCTGCAGCTTTTTCGGATCGACCGCCTTGGCCGCCTGCCAGTAGGGCGCCAGCGGAATGTCAGTCAGGCCATGGTCGGCGAGCATGGCCGCCAGCCGCTCGGAGGAGCCCTCCGACCACGAGGCGAAGATCACCCGCTTGCCGGCGGCGGTCAGGGCCCGGGCGTGGTCGGCGGCGGCTTCGAACAGGTTGACGCTGTCCCGGGCCCGCTCGGCGGCGAAGGTGCGGCCGAGCTTGGCCCCCATGTCGATGACGCCTGGCGCCGCTTCGTGCTGGAACGGGGTGAAGCGGCGCACCGGGTGCGCGGCCAGGCGCTGGTCCCACTCCAAGGTGTCCAGGAACAGGGTCGACGGCGGCAGGGCCCGGTAGTGGGCTTTCTGTTCGGCCTGCACCCTGGCCTCATAGGCATCGGCGATCATCGCCGCGCGTTCGTCGCGGGCGTCGGCGGCCAGATGGTCGAGGGCGATCAGGCTGCCGGCCGGCAGATAGTCGAACAAGGTGTCGAGATGGTCGTAATAGAGCGGCAGCCAGTGCTCCATGCCGGCGCGGCGTCCGCCGGCGCTGACGGTCTCATAGAGCGGGTCCTCGCCCGGCGCGCCGAAGGCCGCCAGGTAGCCGCTGCGGAACCGGGCCACGGCCGCCTTGTCGATCAGCACCTCGCTGGCCGGCGGCAGGTCGGCCGTCTTCAGCTGACGGGTGGAGCGCTGGGTTTCACGATCGAAGGCGCGGATCGATTCCAGGGTGTCGCCGAACAGGTCGAGACGGATCGGCTCGGCGGCGCTCGGCGGAAACACGTCGATGACCCCGCCGCGGATGGCGAACTCGCCGCGCTCGGAGACCGTGGAGGCGCGCTGATAGCCGTTGATGGTGAAATAGCGCTCGATCTCGGCGATATCGATAGTGGCCCCGACGGCGGTCGAATAAGCGGCGACCGCGACTTTGTCCCTGGGCGGCAGCCGCTGCATGAGGGCTGCGGCGGTGGTGATGAGCAGAAGCGGCTTGGGCTCCCCGCGCGCCAGGCGGGCGAGCACGGCCATGCGCTGCGCCGACGTCGCCGCCGACGGGCCGACCCGGTCGTAGGGAAGGCAGTCCCAGGCCGGAAATCGCGCCATGACGATCTCGGGCGCGAAAAACGTCATGGCGTCGGCGAACGCCTGGGCGCGCGCGCCGTCGCGGGCGACGAACACGCTCAGGCCCCCGCGGGCCCGGCAAATATCGCCCATGACCAGGGCATCGAACCCTTCGGGCGCGGCGCAAAGCTCCAGGGGGCCGTCCGCCCGCGTCACCCGTGCGAGGTCGGCTTTCAGGGACAAGACAGCGACCACAAGACCAGCTCGGCTCCCTTCTCCCCTTGCGGGAGAGGGTGTCGGGTGAGAGCCCGGCGGATGAGGGGTCGACAGGCCCGGACCCCAATCCCCCGCTTTGCGGGGACTTCCCCCTTGTGAAGGGGGAAGAGAACCGTTCTCTTCCCACCGCATCGGGGGGAAGTGGCGCGCAGCGCCGATTGGGGGACGGAAAAAGGTCTTCTCCCGCAAGGAGAGAAGGAATGGAAAGTCGGGCGCACTGCCATCATTTCCCAGTTTCGATGCTTTTGCGCAGGGCGGTCATGACCTCAGTGTCGAATTCCGCCGGGGCCGGGGCCGTTCCGACGATCCAGGCGTAAACTTCGGCGTCATTGGCTTCGAGCAGGCGCTCGAACTGGCCGAGCGCCTCGTCCCCCATGGCGCCCAGTTGGGTGTCGGCGAATGGCCCAAGGATCAGATCAGCCTCGCGAAAGCCGCGCCGCCAGGCCCGAAGGCGCGCCCGCTTCAGGCGCACCTCATCCGCCGGCGACATCGACGCCAGGTTCGCGAAGATAAACCTCGACCTCACCCTTGAGCTTGATCGTCATCGGCTTGCCGCGCCGGTCGGTGGTGCTGCCGACCGCCAGCCGCACCCAGCCCTCGCTGATGCAATATTCCTCGACATTGGTCTTTTCGACGCCCTTGAAGCGCACGCCGACGCCGCGCGCCAGGAGATCGGCGTCGTGGAAGGGCGAATCGGGATCGACCGCCAGGCGGTCAGGAAGGCTGTCGCTCATGTGGCCGGCTAGATAGCCATCTAGAGGTGGTTTGACGATGGGGTGGCGCGGCTATGGAAGCCGCTATAGTCCCGCCATGCGCCCGCCGTCGCTGTTTCCACTGTTCGCCTCCGTCGCCAGCCTCAAAGGCGTCGGCCCCCGGGTCGCGCCCCTCTTGGAGCGCGTGGCCGGGCCGCTGGTGCGCGATTTGCTGTTCCTGGCCCCCTACGGCCTTATCCGCCGGGCGCCGGCCACGGCGGCGAGCGCGGTCGAGGGCGAGGTGCAGACCCTGCGCCTGACCATCGCCGGCCACGACCGGCCGCACCGGCCCAATGCGCCGTGGAAGATCCGCGCCTATGACGACACCGGCTTTTTCACCCTGACCTTCTTCAAGGGCCACGGGCCGCACCTGGAGCGCGCTCATCCGCCCGGGGCTGTGCGCGTGGTCAGCGGCAAGGTCGAGCTCGACCGCTATTCCGGGGTCCTGCAGATGGCCCACCCGGACTACATGGTCCCCCCCGAACGGGCCGGTGACATCCCCGAAGTCGAGCCGGTCTATCCGGCCGCCGTGGGCCTGCCTTCGCGCAGCGTGCGCCGGTTCGCGGCCGAGACCCTGGCCCGGGCCCCGCAGCTGGTCGAATGGGACGATCCAGCTTTCATTTCGCGTCAAGGCTGGCCGACCTGGCGCGAGGCGCTGGCGACCCTGCATGGCCCGACCGGCGAGGCGGATCTTTCGCTCCAGGCCCCGCATCGCCGCCGGCTGGCCTTCGATGAGTTGCTGGCCCACCAGCTGGCTCTGGCCCAGCGCCGCAAGGGCGCGCGCGCCGAGCCGGCGCCGGTGATCGCCCTCAGCGACCTCGCCGAGCGCGCTGAGGGCGCCCTGCCTTTCCGCCTGACCGGCGCCCAGGTCCGCAACCTGGCCGAAATCCGCGCCGATCTCGCTTCCGGCATGCGCATGACCCGCCTGATCCAGGGCGATGTCGGGGCCGGCAAGACCGTGGTCGCCATGCTGGCCATGCTCGATGTCGCCGCCGCCGGCCTGCAGTCGGTGCTCATGGCCCCGACAGAGATCCTGGCGCGGCAACATTTCGACACCCTGGCCGGCCCCCTCGCCTCGCAGGGGGTGCAGGCCCTGCTCCTGACCGGGCGCGACAAAGGCGCGGCGCGGGCGGACAAGCTGGCCCAACTGGCCGATGGCCGCGCGGCCGTGGCCGTGGGCACCCACGCGCTTTTCCAGGACGACGTTGCTTTCCGCGCCCTGGCTTTCAGCGTCATCGACGAGCAGCATCGGTTCGGCGTTTCCGAACGCGCCCGCCTGCAGGCCAAAGGCTTGGGCGTGCATCTGCTGGCCATGTCGGCCACCCCGATCCCGCGCACCCTCGAGCTCACTTTGTTCGGCGACCTCGACATCTCGCGCCTGGACGAGAAGCCGCCGGGGCGCACGCCCGTGGCCACCCGCGCCGCGCCGATGTCGCGCCTCTCCGAGGTTACCGCCAGGCTCGGTAAGGCGATCAGCGCCGGGGCCCAGGCGTTTTGGATCTGCCCCCTGGTGTCGGAGTCGGAAACCGTCGACCTGGCCGCGGCCGAGGCCCGCGCCGCGGCGCTCAAGGTCCGGTTCGGCGACGCCGTCGGCCTCGTTCACGGACGCCTGCCGGCGGCGGAGAAAGACCAGGTCATGGCCGATTTCGCCGAGGGGCGCCTGAGCGTGCTGGTGGCCACGACCGTGGTCGAGGTCGGGGTCGACGTGCCGGCCGCCACGATCATGGTCATCGAACAGGCCGAGCGTTTCGGCCTCGCCCAGCTGCACCAGTTGCGCGGCCGGGTTGGCCGCGGCGGCGGCGAGAGCAGCTGCGTGCTGCTCTACGATCCGCCCCTCTCCGACATCGCCACCCGCAGGCTGGATATTCTTCGGCGTACGGACGATGGCTTCGTCATTGCCGAGAAGGATCTGGAGCTGCGCGGCGGCGGCGATCCGCTGGGCCTGGCCCAGAGCGGCTTTCCCGCCTATCGCCTGGCCGATCCCATCGCCCACCGCGACCTGATCCTGGCCGCGGCCGACGACGCCCGGTTGATCCTGGCCCGGGACCCGAGCTTGTCCAACCCGCGCGGGCGGGCGCTGGAGGCCCTGTGCGAACTGTTCGACTGGCGGGCCGGGGTCGCGCTCAGCCAGGCGGGTTAGATGAAAATGGCGATCAATCTGATCTTGTTAGCGGCCGGGCAGTATGAGCATGGCGCCGGTGTCAGGCGCTGGAATCGTGGCGATCGCCCGTGTGCTCTCTCATTCCGCTGACGGCGACGCGGGCGTGCGCAGGCGATCGAGGCCGAGCCAGAAGGCCCAGATCGGGGCCAGGACCAGGTAGACGTCCAGCCCGGCGTCTGACACGCCCAAGTTCAGCATCGAACCCGCAGAATCGAACAAACACGCCAGCCCGAGCACGATCGTAACCACACCCATGCCGCGCTGTTGACGGCGCAGGTAAAGCCCCATGCCGACCCAGCCGATGCCGGCCAGCAGCTCCTCAAGGGCGTTCCATAGTCCGCGATAGACATCGTTCGACTGGGCGCTGAACACAGCCTCCAGGATCGCGCGCTGCGCCGTTCCGGCGTCCCCGTAAGCCTGCACGAGTGGCGGAACCGCCATCGCCAGCATGGCGGCGCCGCTGGCCCCAACCAGCGTGTAGGCGACAAGGCAGACTGCGAACAGATCGATCCAGCTGTGGCTTAGTGGCCGAAGCTGGGTCCTGAGCGACAGGATCAGCGGGACGATGAGCAGATAATAGCCGAACAGATCCAGGAACATGCTCCAGCGCCACAGATCCGCGCCGGCGGCGCCGGAGTGCAGGAGAAGCAGTGGCTGGGAAAAGGCGTGGACGTCGAATTTGACGGCGGCCAGGGACATGATCGCACTGCCGAGGGCGAGCGGCAGCGAGAGCATGGCCGCTAGGCCCGCCACCCGCCGGAATGAAGTGTCCTCGGGCCGGTCTGTCATTGGCTCGACGGCGCCCCCTCAGTCGGGTGATGCTAACGCCGTGCGGCGGCCCGGGCAACGCAGGGGGGTCGGTGACGCTGGGCTCAACCCATGGATTTCGAAGCGACTGGCCGCTTCCACGCCGCGACCCTGGCCAGGGCGTCGGCCTCCAGGTCGGCCCAGAACAGATTGTACGGCGGCGCCCGCAGGCGGTCGGCCCACGAGCCCTGGGGCCGGAGCGAGGCGCTGCGCGGCCGACTGACGCGCAGGATGCCGCCGACGCAACGCGCGCCCACCTGGCGGACCATGAACCCCGGCCGCGCGCCCCATTCCAGGCCGGTGGCGTTGGCGGCCCCAAGATTGAGCCTGGGCGGGGCGTCGGTGTCGCTCGGCGCGCCCAGCAACGGGTTGACGCACAGGATCGGCTGGCCCGCCAGGTTCACCAGACGGCCTTCGTCGCTCCAGATCTTGCTGCGCGAGAGGATGTTGATCACCCGCGGAAAGTCGCCTTGCCGGGCGCCGACCCAGGCCACCAGGCAGCCGGCCTCATCGCGCCGCGCACAGGCCGGGACCGGCGCGCTCGGCCCATAGCGGCTGGCTGGGGTCACGGTGTCGATCAGATAGGCGGCCACCAGCCGCCGGCGCAGGTCGGCCCTGGGCGCGATCTCTTCGTGCAGAAGACGGGCGGCGAGCACCCCGCCCTGCTCCACGCCGACGACGATGAACGGGCGGCCGCCGTTCAGGTGGGCGAGATAGTAGTCAAAGGCCGCGTGGACGTCGCCATAGGCGAATTCGCGCGCCTCGATAGCGTCGTCGAACACCGTCAGCGACGTATAGAGGCTGGCCTGGCGATAGCGCGGGGCGAACAGGCGACCGGCCCGGGCGAAGGGTCCGGCATAGTTGGGGGCCATGACGTGGCCATAGAGCTGAGCGGCGCCCTTGTCGTCGATGGGTCCGTTCCAGTCCTTGCCGCCATCGAAGGTGGTCGGGTGGACGAAGAATACGTCGACGCCGGTGGCGGCCGCGTCCGCCGGCCCCGGCAGCTGATCCCAGGCATTGGCGCGGGCGTAGTCCGGGGCTGGCGGCGGCTTGTAGACGGTGTAGGGGACGTCGGGGTTGAGCAGGGCTTCGAGGATATCGTCGCGCCAGATCAGGAGCGCGGCGATCACCGCCAGCGCCAGCGCGCCGGCGAGAAGCGCCAACCAGAAACGCAGCCTTCGCCGGACCATGGGCCGCCGAATATAGAAGAAGTGGGCCCTAGTGTGGCAATTGTGAAATTTGCCAAGTTCCTAGCGGTAAGGGTCCGCGGTGGCCAGGAACCGGGTGACATAGTCGGCGATCCCGTCCTCCAGCGAGGCGAACGGGGCGCCGTAGCCGGCCGCGCGCAGGCGCGCCATCGGCGCCTCCGTGAAGTACTGGTACTGGCCGCGCAGCTCCGCCGGCATGTCGATGTATTCGATCCGCGGCGCCTGGCCGGCGGCGCGGAACACGGCCGTGGCCAGGTCGGCGAAGCTGCGCGCCGCCCCCGAACCGAGGTTGAACACGCCGCTAACGTCGCCGCGCCGAAACAGCCAGGCCACTGCTTTGGCGACGTCGTCGATATGGATGAAGTCGCGCCTCTGGGCCCCGTCGGCGATGCCGTCGCGATGGGACTTGAACAGCCTCACCGCGCGCCCAGCCGCCACGTCCGGCCAGATCTTGCTGGCTACCGAGCGCATGGCCCCCTTGTGGCCTTCGTTGGGCCCATAGACGTTGAAGAACTTCAGACCGACCCACTGCGGCGGCGCGCGCCGGCGCACGGCTTCACGCCGGGCGTGCAGATCGAACAGCGCCTTGGACCAGCCATAAGCGTTCAGGGGCCGCAGCGCCGCCAGCGCCTCGAGGCTGTCGTCGTCTTCGAACCCGGCCGCCCCGTCGCCGTAGGTCGCCGCCGAAGACGCCCAGATGAACCGCCGGCCGTGGCGGGCGCACCAGGCGAAAAGGTCGCGGGAGAGGCCAAAGTTGGTGCTGATGATCTTGTCGGCGTCCTCCTCGACGGTCGAGGAGATGGCTCCCATGTGGATCACCGCCTCGACTTCGGCCCCGCGGGTCTCCAGCCAGTGCGGCAGGTCCTCAGGGCGCACGAAATCGGCGATCGGATGTTTGGCCAGGTTGCGCCATTTGCCCAGGCTGGCGGCGCGCAGGCGGTCGCACACCGCCACGTCGAGCGCCGGATCGGCGGCCAGTTCGGCGACGATATTGGAGCCGATGAATCCGGCCCCGCCGGTGACCAGGACCAGACGCGGGCTCATCCCCGGCCGGCCTTGGCCAGGGTCGCGGTGGTGGAATGGCCTTCGACAAACGCCGCGATCCTCACCTCGCCGCCCCACCCCTGGACCAGGTCGGCGCCGACCACTGTGCTAAGATCATAGTCCCCGCCCTTGACCAGCAGGTCGGGCCGGGCCGCGGCGATCAGGGCGATGGGCGTGTCCTCATCGAAGGCGGTGACCAGATCGACGCAGGCGAGGCCCGCCAGGACCAGAGCCCGCGCCTCCAGGCCATTGACCGGCCGGCCCTCGCCCTTTCCCCGGCGCACCGAAGCGTCGGAATTGAGTCCGACGATCAGGCGGTCGCACCACGAGCGCGCCTGGCTGAGATAGGCGATATGGCCGGGATGAAGAATGTCGAAACAGCCGTTGGTGAATCCGACTTTCAGGCCGCGGGCGCGCCAGCGGCCGATCGCGGCCACCATGCCTTGCACGGTGACGATCTTGGCCTCGGTGGGCGCGCGGTGAGCGGCCACCTCGGCCTCGAGCAATTCGTCCGGCGAGACCACCGCGACCCCGGCCTTCTCCACCACCACGCTGGAGGCCAGCAGGGCCAGTTCGACCGCATCCTCGATGGCCGCGCCGGACGCCAGCGCCAGGCC